>NZ_JAKSYF010000085.1:0-125650 GCF_022829745.1 Methylobacterium sp. E-016 | reverse complement strand
AATGCTCGACGACGAGCGCGTGGCGGGCGCCGCCGCCGGTGGCGACGATCGCGACCGGCTTGTTGGCCAGGGCCGCCGGATCAATCAGGTCGAAGACGTGCTTGAACAGCCCGGTGAAGCTGCCCTTGTAGACCGGCGAGCCGACGACCAGCGCGTCGGCGCCCTCGATCGCCTCGATCACCCGGCGGGCGGGAAGCGACAGCGCATCCCGCGACCAGGCCGCGCCGAGCCCGGTGCCGGCATCGACGAGATCGAACAGCCGAAGGTCGAGGCCGCCGTCGACAGTGGCGGCCTCGGCCACGGCCTCGACCAGGGCGCGGGTCTTGGACGGGCGCTGAAGGTTGGCGCTGAAGCCCACGAGTTTCGGTCGCGTCATCGTCGGATCTCGTCTCGAAAGGAAGGTGGCGCAAGGCACGGTCCGGACGCGGGACGGCCGCGCCGCCACCCGTTCGGACCGTGCCGCGATGTCCTCCCAAAGGTGAGGCGTGCGGTGCACGCGGTCAATGAAACGTTCTTGCAAAAGAACGCTCCGGTTGAGGTGATCGTTGCCCGATGCGACCGGGAGGGGGTTTTTCGTTCTCCTTCCACTCGTGCGCCGCGAAACGACCGACCTCTTCCACGAGCTCGGCCCACCATCGTTCTTTGTGAAGAACGCCGATACGATCGTTCGCGTGGTACGTCGGCCGTTGCGCTCGGCTCGGGGAAGCTTCGTTCCCCGGAAGGACGGGCGACGGAAATTTCTTGCTCGTTCAGGCAAAAGATTGCGCGTTGCTTCCTTTGACGGCGGCATCGACTTTGGAAATACTTGACGGACAGGCAAATCGGCACGACGGCGAGCGGCTGTTCGATGCGATCTTCGATCCGCGACCATGCGGGACGATCGCTCTTCGCCCTTGCGGGAGGCCTGACCGACGAGGAGGCGCAACCCCATGACCAACCGCAACGCGACCGAAGAGCCGATCCGCTTCGCCTACGGGTGCCGAACGTCTCCGGGGGGCTCGTCATCAGCGCGATCCCGCAGCGCACGAGCTGGGACGGAGATTACAACCGCAAGCTCGCGCGGATCGCCGAGGATGCCGGCTTCGACTACGCGCTGACGCAGATCCGCTTCACCGCCGGCTACGGCGCCGAGTACCAGCACGAATCGGTGGCCTTCAGCCACGCGCTGCTCGCCGTGACGACCAGGCTCAAGGTCATCGCCGCGCTGCTGCCCGGGCCGTGGAACCCGACCATCGCGGCCAAGCAGATCGCGACGATCAGCGAGCTGACCGACAACCGCATCGCGATCAACGTGGTCTCGGGCTGGTTCTCGGGCGAGTTCCGCGCCATCGGCGAGCCGTGGCTCGACCACGACGAGCGCTACCGGCGCTCCGAGGAGTTCATCACCGCGCTTCGCGGGATCTGGACTCAGGAGAACTACACGTTCCGCGGCGATTTCTATCGCTACACCGATTACAACCTCAAGCCGAAGCCGGCGGTGACGCCGGAGATCTTCCAGGGCGGCTCGTCGCGGGCGGCGCGCGACATGGCGGCGCGGGTGTCGGATTGGTACTTCACCAACGGCAACACCCCCGAGGGCATCCGGGCGCAGGTCGCCGACCTGCAGGCGAAGGCCGCCGCCAACGGCCATGCGGTCAAGGTCGGCGTGAACGCCTTCGTCATCGCGCGCGACACCGAGGCCGAGGCGCGCGCCGTGCTGCAGGAGATCATCGACCATGCCAACCCGGATGCGGTGAAGGCTTTCGGCCACGAGGCGAAGAACGCCGGCCGGGCTTCGCCCGAGGGCGAGGGCAACTGGGCGAAATCGACCTTCGAGGACCTCGTCCAGTACAACGACGGCTTCAAGACCAACCTGATCGGCACGCCGGACCAGATCGCCGAGCGCATCATCGCGCTCAAGGATGCCGGGACCGATCTCGCGCTGCTGGCCTTCCTGCATTTCCAGGAGGACGTGGCGTACTTCGGCGCGCACATCATCCCGCGGGTCCGCGCGCTCGAAGCGGCCCGCGCCGAGCGCGCTGAGCGCGCCGAGGCGGCGTAGGCGCGCCGATGCCGAGCATCCCCTCGCCGCGCGATCGGGAAGAGGCGGATGCGTATCCGACGACCGCCCTCGAACTTCGGAGAGATCGATGAACATCGCCGTCAGCACCCAGGCGCTGTCCGGAACAGCGTCCTCTCGCGGGGTTCCGGGCCCGGCCCGTCCATCCGAGGCCGCCCACATCATCCGCGACGACGCCGAGGCGATCCGCGTCGCCCACGCGCTCGCCGCCTCGATCCGCGAGGGGGCGTCGGAGCGCGACCTCGCGCATGCCCGGCCGCTGGCGGAGCTCGACCGGTTCTCGCAGAGCGGCCTATGGTCGATCAACGTTCCGCGCGAGCACGGCGGCCCCGAGGTGTCGTATCGGACGCTGGCGCAGGTGATCGCCATCGTCGCCGCGGCCGACCCTTCGATCGCACAGATCGCGCAGAACCACCTCGGCATCGTCGCCGCGATCCGCACCGTGTCGGACCCCGAGCAGCAGGCCCTCCTGTTCGCCGAGGTGCTGCGCGGCACCCGCTTCGGCAACGCGTTCTCGGAGAAGGGCACGGCGCGCGCCGCCGACTTCGCCACCCACTTCACCGACCACGGCGACCACGTGATCGTGCAGGGCCAGAAGTTCTACGCCACCGGGGCGCTGCTCGCCCACCTCGTGCCGATCGTCGCCGTCGACGATGCGGGTCTCGCCTGGTACGCGATCGCCGACCGCAACGCGCCCGGTCTGACGGTGATCGACGACTGGTCGGCCTTCGGCCAGCGCGGCACGGCGAGCGGCACGGTGCTGATCGAGGCCGTGCGGGTGGAGAAGAGCTACCTCGTCCCGGCCTGGAAGGCCTATCAGGAACTGCCGCGCCTCGACGGGGCGATCTTCCAGATCATCCAGGCGGCGATCGACGCCGGCATCGGCCGCGCGGCCCTGGATGACACCATCGCCTTCGTGCGCGAGAAGGCGCGGCCGTGGATCGATGCCGGTCAGGATCGGGCCTCCGACGACCCCTACACCATCCAGGCCGTCGGCGACCTCACCATCCGCCTGCACGCGGCCGAAGCAATCCTCGACCGCGCCGGCCTCGCGATCGACGCCGCGCTCGTCGACCACGATGCGGGGCTGGTGAACGCCGCCAAGATCGCGGTCGCCGAATCGAAGGTGCTCACCACCGAGATCGCGCTCGCGGCCTCGAACAAGCTGTTCGAGCTCGGCGGCACCCGCTCGACGCTCGCCGAGCACAACCTCGACCGGCACTGGCGCAACGCGCGGACGCACACGCTGCACGACCCCGTCCGCTGGAAGGTGGCGATCGTCGGCCACCACGCGCTCAACGGGGTGGCGCCCCCCTCCCACGCCTGGAGCTGAGGCGCGTCAGGCCGCGCGGATCGCCTCGGCGGTCTCGGCCGGATATTCCTCGTGCGGGCTGAGGGCGCCCGGCACCGGTCGGCCCTCGACGCGGCCGGACGCGACAAGCGCGTCCATCTCGGCGCCGGACCGGCGCGGGGCGCGGCTCGGGCGCAGCACCCGGATCGGCGGCAGGCCGTCGCCGAACAGGGCGAGGAAGGCTTCGCGCGTTGGCACGGGATCGAGCCCGCCGGTGACGAAGGCCGCCGTGCCGAAGCGCGCGCCGCGCTGGCGGGTGATCGTGGTCTTGTCCGCGATCAGCGCATCGGTGACGTGCGCCGCGTCGCCGTAGACGTGGGCGCGCATCATCCGGCCGATCACCTTGGGGCGGATGTTGAGGGCATAGAGGGCGTCGCCCAGCCCCGGCGTCTCGACCGCGCGGCGGATCGCGCTGAACAGGCCCCGGCGCTCCGGTCCCATCACGGTCGGAAGCGGGCCGCGCCAGGTCGGCGCCACCAGGACGAGCCGGGCGAACGCCGTCGGATGCCGGCGGGCGGCGGCCACCAGGTAGCCCGCCGCGTGGCCGGCGGCGACGCCGAGCGCGTAGGGGCCGGGTGCAGCCGCGAGCAGCGCGTCGAGATAGGCGTGGAACGTCGCCGGATCCAGCGGCAGCCGCGCCCGCGGATGCGCACCGAAGCCGGGCCAGTCCGGGATCAGGCAGCGATGGTCCCAGGCGAGCTGGTCGGCAACGCCGTGCATCTCGGCCCGCGACGCGATCGTCGAGAGCGCCGGCAGCAGCAGCACGTCGGGGCCGGCCCCGATCCGATCGCACGGCGTCGGCACCGAGCGGCCGGCCACCGTGAGGTCGAGGGTCGCGGTCTCGCGCATCGGATCGGGCCCGGCTCGGATCAGGTGCGCAGCAGCTCGTTGATCGCGGTCTTGGCGCGGGTGCCGGCGTCGACGCGCTTGACGATGACGGCGCAGTACAGGCCCGGTCCGGGCGAGCCGTCCGGCAGCGCCTTGCCCGGCATCGTGCCGGAGACGACCACCGAATAGGGCGGCACGCGGCCGTAGAAGACCTCGCCGGTGGTGCGGTCGACGATGCGGGTCGAGGCGCCGATGTAGACGCCCATCGACAGCACGCTGCCCTCGCCGACGATCACGCCCTCGGCCACCTCGGCGCGGGCGCCGATGAAGCAGTTGTCCTCGATGATCACCGGGTTGGCCTGCAGCGGCTCGAGCACGCCGGCGATGCCGGCGCCGCCCGAGATGTGGCAGTTGTCGCCGACCTGGGCGCAGGAGCCGATCGTCACCCAGGTGTCGACCATGGTGCCCTTGCCGACCCGCGCCCCGAGATTGATGAACGACGGCATCAGCACGGCGCCGGGCGCGATGAACGAGCCGCGGCGGACAAAGCAGCCGGGAACGGCGCGGAAGCCCGCGGCGCGGAACTCGGCCTCGCTCCAGCCCTCGAACTTCGAGGGCACCTTGTCCCACCACGGCGCCTCGCCGGGGCCGCCGGAGATCGGCGCCATGTCGTTGAGGCGGAAGGACAGCAGCACCGCCTTCTTCAGCCACTGGTTGACGACCCAATCCTGGTCGCCGCTCTTCTCGGCGACGCGCGCCTCGCCGGAATCGAGCAGGGCGAGGGCCGCCTCGACCGCCTCGCGAACGGCGCCGCGCGTGCTCGTGTCGATGCCGGCGCGGTCCTCCCAGGCGGCTTCGATGGTCTGGGCGAGGGCGGCGTGGGACATGGGTCTTCCGGACAGGGTTTTCGTGAGCGCCCGTGCTTACAAGCGGCCGACCGCCCTGTCACCTGACGGTCCCGGTGCGCGGGACGACGTCCGGCCGCCGTCCCGCGAACGGATCACCGTGAGCAGCACCCGCGACATCGCCTCGCCGGCTCAGGGCTTCCGCAGCCGCTCGAACCCGAGCCGGCCAGCTCGGGCACTCGAACGCCTGCGTGCAACGGACGCGCCTGGATCGCGCCTCGTTCGGCAACATCTCACGGTTTCGCGGGTAGCTCCCGAAGACCGCGGCTCCGTGCCGACCGGTGCGTGGAGCGATGGGACGGCATGAGACACAAGGCATTACGCGATCAGGTCGTCGTCGTCACCGGCGCGTCGAGCGGCATCGGGCTCGCGACCGCCCGCCGGGCCGCGGCCGGGGGCGCACGCGTGGTGCTGGCGGCCCGCAGCGCCGACGTGCTCGAGACCGTGCGGTCGGAGATCGAGGCGTCCGGCGGCCGGGCGATCGCCGTCGCCTGCGATGTCGGGAACCGGGCCGAGGTCCAGGCCGTGGCCGATCGCGCGGTGGCCGCGTTCGGTGGCTTCGACACCTGGGTGAACGTCGCCGGCCTCACCATCTACGGGCCGCTGCGCGAGGTGTCCGACGCGGACAACGTCCGCCTGATCCAGACCAACCTCTGGGGCACGGTGTTCGGGTCGCTCGTCGCCGTCGAGCACCTGCGCCGCCGCGGCGGTGCGCTGATCAACCTCGGCAGCGTCGCCTCCGACCTCGCCTTCCCGTTTCAGGGCATGTACGTGGCGAGCAAGCACGCCGTGAAGGGGTTCACCGACGCCCTGCGCATGGAGCTGCTGGCCGAGGATGCGCCGGTCTCGGTGACGCTGGTCAAGCCGACCTCGATCGACACGCCGCTGCCGCAGCGGGCGCGCAACTACATGGACCGGGAGCCGATGCTGCCGCCGCCGATCTACCCGCCCGAGGAGGTCGCGAACGCCATCCTGCACGCCGCCGTGCATCCGCAGCGCGACATCATCGTCGGCGGGGGCGGCAAGCTGATGGTGGCCGGCAAGGAATTCGCGCCGGGTGCCTACGATCTGCTGGCGCCGGCGATCATCGCGATGCAGAAGCGCGGCGAGGAACCGCGCGACCCGGCCGGCGCATTGCATGCGCCGAAGCATGCGGGCGCGGTCCGCGGCACTCAGCCCGGCTACGTGATGCGCACCAGCGCCTACACCCGGGCGACCCTGCATCCGGTCGCCGCGACGGCGGGGCTGATCGGGCTCGGCCTCGCCGCGCTGGCGCTGACGGGCATCGGCAGCAAGGCGGGCAATCCGTCCCGCGGGCGCAGGCGCTCGCTCTAGGATGGCCGCCCTGCTGCTCGACACGTCCGGCCTGCCCGGCCCTCCCCCCGAGACCCAGCGCATCGTCCCGCGCAAGATGGTCGACCTGCCGGACGAGCGGTCGATCGCCTATGCCGAGACCGGTGCCGGGCCGGACCTCGTCGCCATCCACGGCACGCTGATGACGCTGGAGGACATGTGGCTCGGTCCGGTGCCGGCGCTCGCCCGGCACTTCCGGGTGGTCGCCGTCGACCGGCCGGGGCACGGACGCAGCACCCGCGCCCGCGGAACCGACGCCTCGCCCTGGCGCCAGGCCGAGCTGATCCACACGGCCGTGCGATCGCTCGGGCTGCATCGCCCGGTGATCGTCGGGCATTCCTACGGCGGCGCCGTCGCGCTGGCCTACGGGCTGCTCTACCCCGACGACGTCGCCGGCATCGTGGCGCTCGCCCCGGTCTGCTTCCCTGAGCTTCGCCTCGAGCAGGTGCTGTTCGGCCCGCGCGCCGCCCCCGTGTCCGGCCCGGTGCTGTCGCGGGCTCTCGGGGCGTCCGCCGACCCGACGCTGCTGCCGATGCTGTGGAACGCGATGTTCCTGCCGCAGACGATGCCGAAGGCCTTCGCCGAGGCGTTCCCGTTCGGGTTCGCCGGGCGGTCCGGTCAGATCGTCGCCGAGGCGGAGGATGCGCTGTCGCTCTGGGCGGCGCTGAGCCGGAGCGCGACGGCCTACGCGACCTGCCGCGTGCCGGTGCGGATCCTGGCGGGCGATGCCGACATCGTGGTCAACCCGATGATCCACGGCGCCCTGGCCGCCCGCTTGATCCCCGGCGCCCGTTACGAGCGGCTGCCGGGCATCGGGCACATGCTGCACCACTTCCGCGCCGATGCGGTGACGGAGGCCGCGCGCGCCGTCCTGCCACGATCCTGACCGCCGGCCACAGTGGCCCGGTCGCTCAATCCGCGTCGAGCATGGCGCGGACCCGGTCGAAGCCCCGGTTCAATCCGGTCAGGTCGTCGGCCAACGCGTCGTGGATCGCGGCCGCGGCGTCGGGGAACTCCTCCAGCACCCTACGCATCAGCGTCGGGGTGATGCGCATGACCTCCGCCGCGTCGCGCGCGGTGGCCTCGCTCGGCCGCTCGCCGCGGACGAACAGGGCGAGCCGCCCGATCAGCGCAGAGCGCCCGGCCAGGATCGTCTCGCCGCCGGGCACGCGCGGCTCGAGGGCGATCGTGCCCGACAGGACGATGAAGCCGCCGTCGGCAGGATCGCCGCGGGCGAACAGCCGCTCGCCGGGATCCAGCGACCGGCGCTCGGCGGCGAAGGTGAGCAGGCGCAGGGCGTCGCGCCCGAAGGCTTCGAACACCGGCGCGGCGGCGAGGATCGCGATGTCGTCTTCGATGCCCAACCCGCGCCGGTCCTTCCCCATCCGATCGGCGATCCTTAGCGGAAGCGTCGGGAACGGGGAACGGGCTCAACGCAGCAGCGCCGCCCCGAACAGGTCGGCGTGACGCTCCACGCCGCCGAGCCCGACATGGCGGGCCTCGTGGTCGAGAAGCCAGCGCTTGCGTTCCAGGCCGCCGCCGTAACCGGTGAGCGTGCCGTTCGCGCCGACGACGCGGTGGCACGGTACCACCACGCAGATCGGGTTCGCACCGTTGGCGGCGCCGACCGGGCGCACCGCGCGCGGATGCCCGATTCGCGCCGCGAGCGCGCCGTAGCTCTCGGTCATTCCGGGTGGCACGGCGCGCAACGCGGCCCAGACCGCCCGCTGCAGCAGGGTCCCGCCGGTGGCCGTCTCGATCGCGTCGATGGCGGTGAGGTCGCCGTCGAAGTAGTCCGCGAGCGCGCGCAAGGCCCCGCTCGGATGCGGGCTGTCGGCGATCGACCAGCCGCCGCGGCCGTAGCCGCGTTCGAGCAGCGTTTCCATGCGGTCGCGATAATCGTCGAAGTCGGCGACCCGCAGCCGCCCGTCCGCGTCGGTGAGGAGGACGAGCGTTCCGATCGGGCTCGCCAGGGTCTCGCGCCGAAGGGCGACCGGGGCGGCCCTCATGCCGGCATCACGGCAGCAGCTTGTAGCCGCCGCCCTCGGTGACGAGAATCGCGGCGAGCCCCGGATTCGGCTCGATCTTCTGCCGGAGCCGGTAGATGTGGGTCTCGAGCGTGTGAGTCGTGACCTGCGCGTTGTAGCCCCAGACCTCGGCGAGCAGCGTGTCGCGGCCGACCACCTCGCGCCCGGCGCGATAGAGGAAGCGCAGGATCGCGGTCTCCTTCTCGGTCAGCTTCAGCTTGGAGCCGCGCTCGCCGACCAGGAGCTTCGCGCCCGGCTTGAAGGTGTAGGGGCCGATCTGGAAGACCGCGTCCTCGGACGCCTCGTGGCTGCGCAGGTGCGCGCGGATGCGGGCGAGCAGGATCGCGAACTTGAACGGCTTGGTGACGTAGTCGTTGGCGCCCGCCTCGAGGCCCTCGACGGTGTCGGCCTCGGAATCCTGCGCCGTCAGCATGATGACCGGCCCCTTGAAGCCGTTCTTCCGCATCAGGCGGACGGCCTCGCGCCCATCCATGTCGGGCAGCCCGACATCCATCACCGCGAGATCGATCCGGTCGGCGGCGACGCGGGCGATGGCCCGGCCCGCATCGACCTCGGCGACCACCGTGAACTCCTCGCAGAGGTCGAGCTGCTCGGTCAGGGTCTCGCGCAGGATCGCGTCGTCGTCGCAGATGAGAAGGCGGTAGGCGTTGGACATCGTCCGAGGAACTCTTCGACAGGGCACGACCGGAACGAGTCGTGCCCCGGAACTCCGGCGCGCGGGCGATCTCGCTCCCAAAAACCCGAGGGTTCTTCGACCCGGGTAGTCGCCTTAGAATAACGCGCTTTTCGCGGCGGGGAATTGCCTTGTGCACAATTATTCGACCATTTCGGTGACATCCTGCCCGTATGGGCCTCGCAGGACGGGGCCGGCACGGGCGGGCGGAGCCGATCGGGGCCCCGAACGCCGAGCCTGGAATCACTCTCGCGCAGCATCATGATTCAACGACCTCGCCCTCCCCGAACCGGCTCCCGACCCGGCAAGACGACCACCCTGGCGACGCTTCGCGTGCACCCGCGCGTCGGCGACCGGCGCAAGGGCCTGCTGCAGGCCGGCGACGCCATCATCCCCTGCGCCCTGGGAAGCGGCGGCATCGTGCAGGTGAAGCGCGAGGGCGACGGCGGATCGCCGCGCGGTCGCGTCCGCCTGCGCGGCGGCAGCTATCGGTCCGACCATCTTCCTCGCCCTGCCACCGCCCTCCCCTTGCGCCGGACGGCGCCGGGCGACGGCTGGTGCGACGACGTCCGCGACCGCCGCTACAACCGGCCGATCGCCCTGCCCGCGCCGGGCGTGAGCGCGGAACGGATGTGGCGCGACGACGGTCTCTACGACGTGGTGATCGACCTCGACCACAACCGCGGCCCGATCCGCCCCGGCCGCGGCTCGGCGATCTTCCTGCACATCGCCCGGCCGGGCTACACGCCGACGGAGGGCTGCGTCGCGCTCAAGCGCGCCGACCTGCTCCGGCTCCTGCGCCGCCTCGGGCCTCGCACCCGCCTCGTGATCGGGTGATCGCGCGAGGATCGAGACCAGGACTGTCGGCCGCCATGAAGCCGTGACACCAGAATCTTTGCCTATCTGTGGCTTCTCATCTGGCGTCTGGGCCGATACCCTCCTAGCGCAGATCGCCACCGCCGGAGGATGAGTCGTGCCGGACGAGACCAAGACGCCGGACGCGCCGGACTACGACCGCCTGCTGCGCGCGAATCTCGAACGCATCTTCAACGAACGCGACGGCGCGAAGCGCGAGCGCGCCCTCGATGAGCTCTTCGTCGCCGAACCGGTCATGTACGAGCCGACGACCGTCGTCGTGGGCCGTGCGGCGATCTCCGAGATCGCCGGCAAGCTTCTCGAGCGGTTCGGGCCGGACTTCCGCTTCGCGCCCGATGGCGTCGCGGTCGGGCATCACGGGCTCGGCGTCCTGCGCTGGAAAGGCGGCCCCCGGAACGGGCCGGTCGTCGTCACCGGCGCGGACGTCGCGAACGTCGTCGATGGGCGGATCACCCGCCTCTGGGTCATGCTGGACCCGCCGAAAACCTAGGGGCGCGTGGAGCACCACCGCGTGAGCCACGATTTGAGGTCTTCGCCGGCGTGCGGGGGGCCATCGGCGACGGGCGGTCGACTTCGGACCGCAGGCGGACCGTCGACCGAACCGATCCCCCTCCGGCCGGGACAGACTTCTGAAGCGTCGGCATAACCAGCCCTTCACCGACGCCGGGTCATGATGCGCCATGACCAGCCCCGTCGCCCGAGCCGTCCAGATCCAGGCCGGTGCCCTGTCTCAGTCGATCGGCACCGCCGTCGCGCGTCAGCAGATCGACGCGCAGAAGGCGGTCGCCGCGCTGGTCGCGGAGACGGCGGTTGCCGTTTCGCCCCCGGCGCCGGCCGGTCAGGGACGGGTCGTCGACCGGACGGTGTAGCCGTCACCTGCGCCATGGTCGTAAGCGGCGCCAGCGATCGGGCTCGATGCTTGATCGCGATGGGTCGGACGCCGGCACGCGGTTTCAGCCGGCGGCCGGCACCGCACCCGGCACCGCCTCCCGCCGCGGCGGGCTCAGCGTGAGAATCAGCGCCGAGGCGACGAGGCACAGCGCGCCCGCGGCGAAGAAGGCCGGCAGGTAGCTCTGCAGCTCGGTCCGCGAGAGGCCGGCGCCGAAGGCCGCCGTCGCCGCGCCGAGCTGATGCCCGGCGAAGACCCAGCCGAAGACCACGTTGGCGCGCTCGCGCCCGAAGCGCTGCGCCGCCAGCTTCACCGTCGGCGGCACGGTGGCGATCCAGTCGAGGCCGTAGAACACCGCGAACAGCGACAGCCCGGCGAAGGAGAAATCGGAGAACGGCAGGCACAGGAGCGAGAGCCCGCGCAGGCCGTAGTACCAGAACAGGAGCCAGCGGTTGTCGTAGCGGTCCGACAGCCAGCCCGAAGCGACCGTGCCGACGAAGTCGAACACGCCCATGCCGGCGAGCACGCTCGCCGCCTGGACCGGGCGCAGGCCGTAATCGGCGCAGAGCGGGATGAAGTGGGTCTGGATCAGCCCGTTGGTGCTCGCGCCGCAGATGAAGAAGGTGAGGAACAGCACCCAGAACACCCGCGTCCGCGCGGCCTCGCGAAGCGCCGCGATGGCGCCGACGGCGGGCCCGCGCGGCGGGGCGGCATTCGCCGCCGTCTCGCCGTAGGGCAGCAGGCCGACATCCTCCGGCCGGTCGCGCAGCAACAGGAACACGAAGAGGGCCGCCAGCCCGAGCAGGCTGCAGACCGTGAGCAGGGCGGCGCGCCAG
Source organism: Methylobacterium sp. E-016 (assembly GCF_022829745.1). Lineage (NCBI taxonomy): Bacteria > Pseudomonadati > Pseudomonadota > Alphaproteobacteria > Hyphomicrobiales > Methylobacteriaceae > Methylobacterium > Methylobacterium sp. E-016. The sequence goes on along the minus strand of NZ_JAKSYF010000085.1, from coordinate 113,832 downwards.
CCGAGCGCCTCGGTCAGCGCGGCGAGGATCGGCAGCACGATCAGCTGGCCGGTGGCCGAGCTCGCGGTGAGCAGCCCGACGACGAGGCCGCGCCGATGCGAGAACCAGCGCGTCGCCACCGTCGCTCCGAGCACCAGCGCGGTCAGCCCGGTGCCCACGCCAACCACGACGCCCCAGAGCAGGATCAGCTGCCAGAGCTGCGTCATCGCGAGCGAGGCCAGCAACCCCGAGGCGATCAGCGCCAATGCCGCCAGCACGATCCGGCGCGGGCCGTAGCGGTTCATCAGGGCGGCGGCGAAGGGGCCCATCAACCCGAACAGCACGAGGCGGATCGCCAGCGCCGAGGAGATCGAGGCGGTGTCCCAGCCGAATTCCGTCTGCAGCGGCAGGATCAGCACGCCGGGCGCCCCGACCGCGCCGGCCGTGACCAGCATGGTGAGGAAGGTGACCGCGGCCGAGACCCAGCCATAATGCACGCCGCGGCGCGCCAGCGCCCGGGCGAGCGCGCCGGACAGCACAGGGGACGGACTGGCGACCATCATCACACCCTCGACCGATTCGGGGCGCCCACGCCCGAAACAGGCATATGCATGTATTTCGGCGGGACGCCAAGCTCGGATTTCCGGCGAAGCGGCGGACCGAATGGAGCCGGCGCGCGTGCGTCGCTAGTCGCGTCCGGCCATGGCGCCGGCGTTCATCAGCCCGTCCGGGTCGATGGCGGCCTTGACGGTCTCGATCAGGGCGAGCCGGGTCGGGTCGGCGTAACGGCGGAGCAGGTCGCGCTTGAACCGGCCGATGCCGTACTCGGCGCTGAAGCTGCCGCCGAGATCGATCGCCACCGCGTAGAGGTCGTGCGCGATGCCCGCCTCGACCCGGCGGGTGAAGGCGAGGCGGTCCTCGCCCGCCGGCACCATCAGGTTGTAGTGGACGTTGCCGTCGCCGACATGGCCATAGAAGGACAGGCGCACGCCCGGCATCCGCTCCGCCACCAGCGCATCGCCGCGGGCCAGGAACGCGCTGAGCTGCGAGACCGGCACCGCAATGTCGAGCTTGACCGAGCCACCGGCCTGCTTCTCGCCCTCGGGGATGGTCTCGCGCACGGTCCACATCGCCCGGCGCTGCGCCTCGGAGCTCGCCAGCACCGCATCGGTGATCCATGCCCGTTCCATCAGGGCTTCGAGGGCCGCCATCAGCACGTCGTCGAGCGGGATGTGACGCGACGAGGACGAGAGCTCGAGCAGCACCGCCCCGCCGGCTCCGGTGGCGAAGCCGGTCGCGGCGCCGCGCATCTCGGCGACCAGAGCGAGCGACGAGGCCGAGATCAGCTCGAAGGTCGAAACCAGGTCCGAGGTCTCGCGGCGCAGGAACGCGGCGATCTCCGAGATCGGCGCGCCGGCGGCGAGCTGCAGCCACGCGGTCGCGCGGAAGCTCTGCGCCGGCCACAGCTTCAGCACCACCCCGGTGACGATGCCGAGCGTGCCCTCGGCGCCGACGAAGAGCTGCTTCAGGTCGTAGCCGATGTTGTTCTTGCGCAGCCGCTTCATGTCGGAGAGAAGCGACCCGTCCGGCAGGACCGCCTCCAGCCCGAGGACCAGGTCGCGGGTCATGCCGTAGCGCAGCACCTGTAGGCCGCCGGCATTGGTTCCGAGGTTGCCGCCGAGGCGGCAGCTTCCCTCCGCGCCGAGGCTCAGCGGCAGGAGGAGGTCGTGCGCGGCCGCGGCCGCCTGAGCGTCGGCGAGGATCGCCCCGGCATCGCAGGCGAGCGAGAAATCGAGGGGATCGACCGATCGGATCCGCGTCATCCGCTCCAGGCTGACGACCAGCTGCCGTCGTCCGGTTTGCGGCGTCGCCCCGCCAACGTAGCCGGTGTTGCCGCCCTGCGGCACGAGCCCAAAGCCCTCGGCCTTCGCGAGGCGCACGAGCGCCTGCACCTCGGCGACCGACCGCGGCCGCAGCACGGCCGCCGTCTCGCCCTGCATCAGGTCGCGCTGGTCCCGGGTGTAGCGCCCGGTGTCGGAGCCGGTCAGCACCCCACCCTCGCCGAGGAGGCTGCGGAACGGAGCGACGGCATCGGAGAGGGTCATGACAGCTCGCGCGGGTTTCGGACCTCGGGCGCGGACCATGTCGCCCCAACGCCCGGTTGAAAAGCCGCGACCGGGCCTCAGCCGGTCGATCCGCCTCGGACGCATGAGAAAGCGGCAGGGCTCGCACCCCGCCGCTGGATCTCGGCCCTCTGCTCGGGCGCGCCGCCTTTCACCGACGACGGCCCGCGCGTTATGACCGTCGCGATCACGCCGCGGGGAATGACCCGACGGACGACGTCGGCGACGACCTCCAAGCCCGCCAGCCGATCAGCAGCGATTGCCGCCGGCGGTCTGGCCGTACTGCTTCACCGGGAAGTTCTGCTGGTTGGCATTGCCCTCGGCGGCGGAACTCATCCGGCAGGTAGCCGGATTGCGGTCGAACCGCTGATCGAAGCCGTCGAACGAACCCGTCGTCTCGACGTCGTAGGGCGCAAAACCGGTGTAACGCGCCGGACGGTCGTAGGCCATTGCCGACGAGATCGTGGCGACGCCAAGAATAGTAGCGGCGGCGATGGCGGCGATACGGGTCTTCATGGTGGCGTCTCAGCTCCTCTGCAGGACAAACCCTGATCCGGGTCCGTTTCTCTCTGCTTGAGACTGAGATGGTGAGCCGCTTACATTTCCGACGTGCCGCCGCGCACGCACCGGCCGGGATTAAAAAGCTTGCCGCAACTACAGCAGATTGCCAGCGTCGGCGTCCTCGTTCGGCAAGATTGCAAGCTTGCGCTGGGGGCGGGCCGCGAGCGCCGCATCGGCTCCAGGCGACAGCGTGACGCCACCCCGCGGGATCGCATGGTCCAGGCGATCGCTCCAAAGACGTCGAGCCGATCGGGCGCACAGGGTCACTGCTGCGCGAGCGGCAGACATCGATTCGAGCTGAAGTGTTCACGACCGTTGCGGAGAGCGCAACCAAAATGGTGCCGCTTGAGGGATTCGAACCCCCGACCCCCTCATTACGAATGAGGTGCTCTACCAGCTGAGCTAAAGCGGCATCCGTCCGCGGTCGCAGGGTGCGATCGCCGAGGCCACGGTGCATAGCCGTCCGGTCTGCCGTTGGCAAGGCGGCACCGTTCGCGGAGCCGGCTGCGATGCAGGCGGGACACGGCGGCGCGGGGAAGGGTCGGGGCTGCGCTTCGCGTCCTTGACGGGGGCGGATCCGGCGGGAAGGGTCCCACCGCACCGGGCGCGCCGGTCGCGGGAACATCGCCATGTCGCTGATCGCACGCCTGCGGGCCTATGCCGCCGAGGCCCTCGGGGTCGCCGCGCACGAGACGCCGGGCGACGACACCCACCTGGCCGCCACCGCGCTCCTCGTCCACGTGGCCCGGGCCGACGGCATCCTCGCGCCGGCGGAATCGGAGCGCCTCGCGCGGCTGGTGCGCGGGCGCTACGCCGAGAGCGCCGAGGCCGCCGACGCCCTGATCGCCCGGGCCGCCGCCTTCGATTCCGAGACCCGCGACGTGGCGAGCCTCGTCGAGATGCTGCCGCACGAGGCCGATGCCGGCGAGCGCGGGCGCATCCTGGCGATGGCGTGGTCGGTCGCCGCCGCCGACGGCCACGTCGACGAGTTCGAGGAGGCGCTGGTCTGGCGGCTCGGCAAGCTCCTCGGCTTCGACGAGGCCGGGATCGCGCGGGCGCGCGGCGAGGGCATCCCCGGCATCGCCGCCGATCCGGCCTGAGCGGCGGCGATCGATGATCGCGAGCCTGACCCTGATCCTGCTGGCGCAGCTCCTCGGCGAGGTGCTCGCCCGCAGCGCCGGGCTGCCCCTCCCCGGCCCGGTCCTCGGCATGGCCCTGATGCTGGGCTTCCTGGTGCTGCGCGACCGGCGCGCGCTGCACCTGGCACGGGTCCTGCCGAAGCCGCTGACCGACGGGACGCTGGAGAACACGGCCCGCGGGCTGCTCGCGAACCTGTCGCTGATGTTCGTTCCGGCCGGCGCCGGAATCGTCGGGCGCCTCGACGTGGTGCAGGCGCAGGGGCTTCGCCTCGCGATCGTGGTCGTGGTCTCGACCGCGGCGGCGCTCGTCGCCACGGTTCTGGTGTTCCTCTGGGTCGCGCGGCTGACGGCGCGGATCGGGGGCGACCGGTGAGCGGCGAGTTCGCGGTCTGGGTCTACCTCGCGCGCACGCCGCTGCTGTGGCTGACGGTGACGCTGGCCGCCTACCTCGTGGCGGACCGGATCTCGGCCGCGAGCGGGCGCCACCCGGTGGCGAACCCGGTGCTCATCGCCATCGCGATCACCGGCACGGTGCTGACCCTGACCGGCACGCCCTACGCCACCTACTTCGACGGCGCGCAGTTCGTCCACTTCCTGCTCGGGCCGGCGACGGTTGTGCTGGCGATGCCGCTCTACGAGCACCGCGCCACGGTGATGCGGGCGCTCCTGCCCATGCTCGCCGCCCTCGTCGCCGGCTGCACGGTGGCGCTCGGCAGCGCGATCGTGCTGGCGCGCCTCCTCGGCATCCCGGAGCCCGTCATCGTCTCGCTCAGCCCGAAATCGGTCACGTCGGGGGTGGCGATGGGCATCTCGGAAGCGCTCGGCGGCGACCCGACGCTGACGGCGGTGCTGGTGATGCTGACCGGCATCACCGGGGCGATCCTGGTGACGCCGCTGATGCAGGCCTTGGGCATCCGCGACATGCGCGCCCGCGGTTTCGCGGTTGGGCTCGCCGCCCACGGCGTCGGCACCGCGCGGGCGTTCCAGGTGAGCGAGGTCGCCGGCACCTTCGCCGGCATCGCCATGGGGTTGAACGCCTTCCTCACCGCGATCTTCGTGCCGCTGGCGCTGCGGATTCTGTCCTGAGAGCGCGCCGTCACGCGCCGAGGCGGTGGGCCACCGCCTCGGCCAGGGACAGGCTGGCGGTCAGGCCCGGGCTCTCGATTCCGAACAGGTGAACGAGGCCCGGCAGGCCGTGCTCGGCCGGCCCGTCGATCACGAAGTCGGCGGCCGGCTCGCCCGGGCCGGTGAGCTTCGGGCGGATGCCGGCGTAATCGGGGACCAGCGCGCCGTCGGGCAGGCCGGGCCAGTAGCGCCGGATCGCCGCGTAGAAGGCGTCGCCGCGCGCCGGATCGACCCGGTAGTCGACCGCCTCGATCCACTCGACGTCGGGGCCGAAGCGCATCCGCCCGGCGAGATCGAGGGTGAGATGGGTGCCGAGGCCGCCCTCGACCGGTGCCGGATAGATCAGCCGGGAGAACGCGGGCTTTCCCGTGAAGCCGAAGTAGTTGCCGCGCGCCAGCACACGGCGCGGCACCCGCTCGGCCGGGTAGCCCTCGGTCTGCGCGGCCAGGGCCTGTGCGTCGAGGCTCGCCGCGTTGACCACCGCGTCGCACGGATAGTCGCCGGGGCTCGCACCGCCGAACGCCGCCGCCCAGCGTCCGTCGCGGCGCGCCAGGCCGGTGACGGGGGTGTGCAGGGCGATCGCACCGCCGCGATCCTCGAGATCGCCCTGCAGCGCCAGCATCAGGCCGTGGCTGTCGACGATTCCCGTCCGCGGCGACAGAAGCGCTGCGGTGCAGGCGAGGTTCGGCTCCAGGCGTCGGGCCTGGGCGGCGTCGAGCAGATCGAGTCCTTCGACGCCGTTGGCGACGCCGCGATCCCGGATCGCGGCGATCGTCTCCGCCTCGGCCTCCGTCGTGGCGACGATGAGCTTGCCGCAGGCGCGGTGGGCAATGCCGTGGCTTTCGCAGAGCGCGTAGAGCCGGCGCGCGCCGTCAACGCAGTGCTTCGCCCGCAGGGAGCCCGCCGGATAGTACATCCCGCCGTGGATCACCTCGGAGTTGCGCGCGGACACGCCGGTGCCGATCGCCTCCGCCGCCTCCGCGACGACGACCTCGTGCCCCCGCAGCGCCAGGGCGCGCGCGGTCGCGAGGCCGACGACGCCCGCACCGACGACCAGGACTTCCATGATGCGATCCTCCGCCGCCCGTTCTCGGCGAGGTCGCCGGACCGGTAAAGGCCCGGTGCCTCGTCGAGGGCGTCGCACCGGGCGGAAGCGCGAGGCATACAACTAGAAAGTGTATAGCGATTCGCGCGATCGGCGGACGATTTAGGGTTCGCCTAAGGGATTGTCTCCGTGAGCGAAATGGTCGACCGGAGCGCGCTGCGTGCGTGCATTTGCAACCCGCTTGAGCGCGTTAATCAATTCTAAGTAGATTTAACGCACTGAATGGATCGCGCATAAGTTGTGTTTTGAGCGCGCAGGCGCATAATCGTTCGGCAGCGGCTCCTCCCGCCGCGTCCCTGTAGAGCGATCGACCGCTGAAGCATCCTGGTTTCGACGACTTCGCGCCCCGGCGCACCCACCAGATTGAATTCGGAAGGACACGACCGTGCAGACCACCTCAGACCCCATCGATCTCGCCGCGAAGATTCTCGCCGCCTACGTCGCCCGAAACTCGGTGCCGGCCGCCGGCTTGCCGGACCTCATCCGGACGGTCCACGGCTCGATCACCGGCCTGCAGACGCCGCCGAAGCCGGTGCTCGCCCGGCCGACCGACGCGCAGATCCGCGCCTCGATCCGCCAGGATTCGATCATCAGCTTCGAGGACGGCAAGCCCTACAAGGCGTTGCGCCGGCACCTGACGCTGCGCGGCCTGTCGCCGGAGGCCTACCGCAGCAAGTGGGGCCTCCCGATCGACTACCCCCTGGTCTCGGCGAGCTACAGCGCCCGCCGCTCGGTGATCTCCCGGACCATCGGCCAGAACCAGCGCCTGCGGCTGCAGCAGGCGGCGGAGTGATCCGCTGAACCTCGACCGCCTTCGCGTCCGAGGTCGGCGCCGAGGGTGTGTGGATCGGCCGAACCGGATCGGGCTGCCGCGGCGACCGCCGTGCGGGCCTGATCCGATGCCGTCCCCGGGATCCGACGATCCCGGCCGGGCGCCGTCGCGGCGATGCGCGGGCTCGCCGTTCAGATCGCGCGCATCTCGCCCGCCGACAGCCGGATCGCCTTCGCCATGCGGCTCGACAGCGACCCGACCACGACGACCTCGTCGCTCCCGTCGGCCTGCGCGCGCACGATCTCCAACGCCTCGTCCGGGCGTCGCGCCATCACGGCGTAGACCGAAGCCGGCACCGTGCTTGTGGCCGCGTCCGCGGTCACCGCGACGAGAAAGGTGGTGTAGCGCCGTCCGATACGCTTCGGCATGATCGGTCGAGCCTTTCACGCGCCCGCCCTCGCGCCGAGCCGCAAAGCGTGCCACGAGGGACCGGAAGCGGCGCGTCGACGGTCGGGCGCCGAGGGGTATCGCCGCGATGCTGGGATGGTTCCGGGCGCTGATGCCGCGCGAGGATCGGTTCTTCGATCTGTTCGCGCGCCACGCCGAGACGTTGGTCGCCGGAGCCGACGCCCTTCACGGCCTGCTCCAGGGCGGCGATGCCGTGCCGGAGTTCGGCCGCACGATCGTGGCGCGCGAGGCGGAGGCCGACGCGATCACCGGCGAGGTGCTGCTCGCGGTGCGCCGCAGCTTCATCACCCCGTTCGACCGCGGCGACATCAAGGACCTGATCCAGTCGATGGACGACGCCATCGACCAGATGCAGAAGACCGTGAAGACCATCGAGCTCTATGAGATCCGCACCTTCGAGCCGCTGATGCGCGAGATGGGCGACACGGTGGTGCAGGCGGCCCGCCTCACCGCCGAGGCCGTCCCTCTGCTGAGCGCGATCGGCACCCACGCCACGCGGCTCTCCGCCCTCACCGAGGAAATCACCCGCGTCGAGGGCCGCTCCGACGAGCTGCACGACCAGGGCCTCAAGGCGCTGTACCAGGCCCACGGCCACACCGACCCGATGCGCTATCTGATCGGACGCGAGATCTACGGCAGCCTCGAGAGCGTGGTCGACCGGTTCGAGGACGTCGCCAACGAGATCAGCGGCATCGTCATCGAGAACGTCTGAGGATGACGATCACCGCGCTCGCGCTGCCCTGGCTCGTCGGACTGATCGCCGTCGCGCTGGTCTTCGACTTCCTCAACGGCCTGCACGATGCGGCCAACTCGATCGCCACCATCGTCTCGACGCGGGTGCTGCGGCCGCGCTACGCCGTGATCTGGGCGGCGTTCTTCAACTTCATCGCTTTCCTGTTCTTCGGCCTCCACGTGGCGCAGACGCTCGGGACCGGCATCGTCGACGCCAGCATCGTCGACGCGCCGGTGATCTTCGCCGCGCTGATCGGCGCGATCGCCTGGAACGTCGCCACCTGGGTGCTCGGCATCCCGTCGAGCTCCTCGCACGCCCTCGTCGGCGGGCTCGTCGGCGCGGGCCTCGCCAAGGCCGGGCCGCCGGTGATCGTGTGGGCCGGCCTCGGCAAGACCATCGCCGCGATCGTGCTGTCGCCGCTGCTCGGTTTCCTGCTGGCGCTGCTGCTGGTGCTCGCTGTCTCCTGGAGCTTCGTGCGCGCGACGCCGTTCGCGGTCGACCGCACATTCCGGGTGATGCAGTTCCTCTCCGCCTCGCTCTACTCCCTCGGGCACGGCGGCAACGACGCCCAGAAAACCATGGGCATCATCGCGGTGCTGCTCTACTCGCAGGGGCTGCTCGGATCCGAGTTCTATATCCCGCTCTGGGTCGTGCTCGCCTGCCAGGGCGCGATGGCGCTCGGCACGCTGCTCGGCGGCTGGCGCATCGTCCACACCATGGGCTCGCGCATCACCCGCCTGAACCCGATGCAGGGGTTCTGCGCCGAGACCGGCGGGGCGATCACGCTGTTTGCCGCGACCTGGCTCGGCGTGCCGGTCTCGACGACCCACACCATCACCGGCGCCATCGTCGGCGTCGGTGCCGCCCGCCGCACCTCGGCGGTGCGCTGGGGCGTGGCCGGCAACATCGTCATCGCCTGGGTGCTGACGATGCCCGCCGCCGCGCTGATCGCGGCGGGGTGCTACGCGCTCGTCGGGCTGTTCGCCTGACCCGCCGTCGGGGTCGCCGCGCAAGCCTGCCCCGATTCGCACAATCCGGCTGACGGAGCGCACCCTGGCCCCGGTGCACGCTTTCGCGCCGAGCCGGTTTCTTCGCCGGCCGGAGAGCGCCGGTGCGTCCCGCCGAGGCGGCGCACCGGCGCCGCGCGCTTCAGGCGAGATGGCGCCCTTCCGCCATGCCGAACTGCAGGTAGTGGTGGAGCGGATCCATGCCGAAAGCCGCCACGTCCGGGTTCGCGGCGAGGTAGGCGTCGGTGTGGAAGGCCGTGCTCGGGTCGCGTCCCGCGAACCAGCCGGTCTGCTCGTAGTGCAGCAGCGGATTGGTCCCGGAGGCGGCGACGTCGGGGTTGGCTGCGAGGTAGCCGTCGGTCGAGAAGTAGGCGTTCGGGTCGCGGCCCTCGTGCGCGCCGTTAGTCAGATAGTGCGTGAAGGCGAACGAATCTGCCGACCCGCTCTGCGACCGTGCGGCGGCCGCCACGTCGAGGTTGTGGGCGAGATAGTAGGTCGCGTCGAAGTCACCGTAGAGATGGTCGCCCGTGCCGTTGGCGATGGTCAGCCCGGGGAACGCGGCGCGGCCCTCCGCCTGTCCGGTCGCGAGGTAGTGCTTGAGCGGATCGGTCTTCGCGGCGGCCACGTCCGGGTTCGCGGCCAGGTAGGCCTCGGCCGAGAAGTCGGCGCCGGGGCTGCGACCGTCCAGCCACCCGCGCACGTCGTAATGCGTCAGCGGGTTCACGCCGGCGGGACCGAGCTTCGGATTGGCCGCCAGGTAGGCGTTGGTCGAGAAGGAGGCGTTCGGGTCGCGGCCCTCGTGCCATCCGTACTGCGCGTAATGCGTGTCCGGATCGATGTGGGCGCGCCAGACGTCGAGGTTGTGCGCGTCGTAGTACAGGTCGTCGACCAGGGGCGACTCGTCCTTCTCCCGCACGGTCCCGTCGGTGAAGGCGATGGTGGCGACGCCGGTCAGGTCGGTGACGATGCCGTTCGGCGCCGTCATCAGGGCGTGACCGTCGCGGAAGTCGAAGTGCGCCTCGGTCAGCGCGAAGCCGAAGCTCAGCAACGACGGGATCACCGCCTTGGCGACGTTCAGCGTCAGCGTGGTCTGGCCGGTGTTGCCGGCCGCATCCGCCACCGTCTCGGTGTACACCGCGTGCCCGACCTTCGTCGGCTGGTAGCTGTAGCTGCCGTCGGCCGAGACGGTGAGCGTGCCGCTCGGGTCGAAGGCCTGGACCGTGCCCGTGGCCGGGACGGCGTGGGACGGCCCGTTGCCGAACTGCACCGCCACCAGGTGAAGCCCGGCGGCGCCGGTGTCGTTGGCCAGCACGTTGCCGGCGAGCGCCGCCGCGAAGCCGGTGCCGGAGGCGGTGTCGGCCTTCAGGGTCGGAGCGACGTGATCCAGCACGAAGCCGAGGGACCCGGCGACGGAGGCGTTGCCGGCGGCATCGGTCTGCACGACGGAGACGGTGTGGGCGCCGTCCTTGAGCGTGCTCGGGTTGTAGGCGGCGACCGCGCTGCCGTCGACGACATAGCTCAGCTTGCCGCCGGCCTCGGCCGGCGTGACCTTGAGGGTCGCGTCGGCGGTGATCCGATCGGTCGAGGAGAAGCCGGTATCGTGGGCGAGCGCGATCGTCGGCGCAACCGGCGCGGTGTGGTCGAGGGTGAAGCCGACCGTGCGTGCGGCAGAGACGTTTCCGGCGGCGTCCGACTGGGTCACCGAGACCGTATGGGCGCCGTCCTTCAGCGCGCTCGGGTCGTAGGCCGCGACCGCGCTGCCGTCGACGACGTAGCCCAGCTTTCCGCCGGCCTCCGCCGCCTTCACGGTGAGCGATGCGTCCGAGGTGATCCGGTCGCTCGCCGATGCGCCGGTGTCGTGGGCGAGCGCGAGCCCGGGCGTGCCCGGCGCGGCACGGTCCAGGACGAGGCCGACACGTGCGGAGCCCGCGGCGACGCCGAGATAGGTTTCCGTCGCCGTCAACGTGTGGACGCCGTCGACGAGCCCGGCCGGGGCGATGGTGTATTGCCCGGTCGCATCGGCGGTCGCGCGGCCGACCGTGCGGCCGGCTTCGTCGACCAGCGTCACCGTCGCGCCCGCATTGGTGACGCCGCTGACCGTGGCGTTCGCCGTGATGCCGTCGATCGCCGACGTGCCGGTGTCCTGTGCCAGCGCCGTGGTGATCCCGGGGGCCTTGATCACCACCGAGGTTGTGCTGTCGGTGGCGGCGGTCGGGTAGGCGTTCGAGATCGCCTGCAGGGTGAAGGTCGTCGTGCCGGGCTGGCCGATCGTGGGCGCGAAGGTGAGCGCGTGCAGGGCCGCGGTGATGGTCGCGGCCGAGCCGGACAGGATGTAGGCGCCGTCGTTGGTGGCGACGAGCCCGGCGCCGGACAGCGTGCCGCCGGCCCCCGTGACGGTGATCCGCAGGGTGTCGGTCGCGCCGAGATTCGGGTCGGCGAGGGTCGTCGTCGCGAACGGGCTCATCGCGGCCTGCGCGGTGGTCTGGTTGGCGACCGTGCCGGTGATCGCCGGGCCCCCGGCGGCGACGTAGCTGATCGGCAGGCCGTGCGGATCGACGGAGAGCGGCAGCCCGTTGTTGTCGTAGATCGCGTTGCCGTTGCCCGGGCCGTTGTTCTGCTGCAGGCGCAAGCTGCCCCAGCTGTAGAACAGCCGCTCGCCGGCCGGCACCGCGGTGTCGAAGGTCAGCAGCAGGTGGTTGGCGTCGACGATCTGGGCGGCGGTGCCGTTGGCCTCCGCGGTCGCGTCGTCGTAGCCCGCGCGAACGGACCAACCGGTGCCCGAGGCGGCCACGCCGTCGAGCCCCTGCAGGCTCGCGGCCTGATCGAAGGCCAGGGTGACGAGGAGCTGGTTGGCGTGCCCGGCCACCGCCGAGACCTGGGTGACCTGCGGCCCGAGATTGTCGATGTTGCCGTTGGCCAGGCTGATCGGCGAGCCCGGCATCGCCGATGCCGCGAACTGCTGGGCCAAGCCGAAAGCGGCGCGGCCGTAGAGCGCCTGCTGGTCCTGCGTATTGAGGTGGAACCCGCCGTTGGCGCCGTCGTGATCCATGGTCACGTCGCTGCTCTGCAGCGTGACCACCTTCGCGTTGAACGCCGCGTCGGCGCTGAGCTCCGCCTGCCCGACCGCGATCGCCTGATTCTGCAGGGGCTGCTGCGGCGCGCCGGCGGCGAAGGGGATCGGCGAGACGAACAGGTAGGGCGCGTCGTTGGCGCTCAGCCCGAGGACGGCGCGGGCGAGGCCGGCCTCGTAGCGCATGGCGCTCATCCAGCGGTCGGCCGTAAGCCCGGTGGTGAAGTTGCTGTCCCACTCGTTGTGGAGCATCACGATCGCGGTCGGCGCGCCGCGGTCGGTGGCCGGCAGCTGGTTGATCGCGCTGAGGTAGCCGCGCTCGAGATAGGTCGAGGACCAGTCGGGTCCGTTGGGATGGAGCCAGTCGGCCGTCAGCGAGGTGCCGCCGATCTCGGTGTCGGCTTTGTTCGGATCGTTGCTCGTCGCGACGACGTTCACGCGCTGGTTGATGCCGTCGAAGCCGAGCAGCTTCTGGATCTCCTGGCGCATCACCTCGATCTGCCCCTCGACCGTGGGGTAGTAGGTGTTGGACTGGCCGCGCACGACGACGTTGATGACCTTGCTGACCGTGGGCGGAACCACGGTGGCCGGCGGGGTGGCCGCGACGACGGCGAGGTCGACATAGTCCAGGGCCTGGCCCGGGACGAGCGCCAGGCCCGAGACGCCGCGGGCGTCCTCGCTGGCGAAGCCGGCGGGCGGGCTGACGACGACCCGGTAGTTCTGTCCGGCATAGGGGTCCGGCAGGGTGTAGTGGCCGTTCTGGTCGGCGGTAAGGGTCGCGACGACGTAGCCGCCGCCGTCCATCACCGCGACGTGCGCGCCGGCGACGCCGGCCTCGCCGGCATCGAAGCGCCCGTTGCCGTTGGCGTCGGCGAACACGGTGCCCGAGAGGCTGGCCGCGACCTTCGCAGCTCCGGTGACGAGGGTGTGCTCATAGTTGACGGCGGTGCCGTTCACGACCGTCCGCGAGACGCTCGCGGGCGCGTCGACGACGGCGTTCCCGAGACCGGGATCGAACGCGATCGTGTATTGCCCGCCGCCCAGGCCGAGAAAGGCCCAGGCGCCGTTCGGGCCCGTCGTCGTGGTCTGGATCGCGTGCCCGCTCGCGTCGTACAGCGTGACGACGGCGCCGGTCTGTCCGCCGTCGCTGGTGTCGATCCGCCCGTTGCCGTTGGAATCCGCGTAGACGATGCCGTTGATGCTGCCCGCGGGGGCCAGGTTGAACCCCTGGCTCACGAGGGTCGGCGCGCCGTGATCGACGGAGACGGCCTGCCAGTTGAAGCCGTCGGCGGTGGTGATGCCCTGGTCGCCGTGGAAGCCGCCACTGGTGTGATACCGCAGCGCGTAGGTTCCGTCGGCGAGGTTGGCGAAGACGAAGTTGCCGTTCGCGTCGGTGGCGGTGCTGCCGTAGAGGACCGTTCCGGCCGCATTATAGAGGTCGATCGGGAAGCCGGCGCCGAGGCTGTACTCGCCGGCTTGCTGGCTGCCGTCGGCATCCGTGTCGAAGAAGGTGTGGCCGCCGACGCTGCCGCTGCCGGCGGACGGCGCGAGCGTCGGCGCGGCCGCCAGGACGAAGCTGTTGCCGTCGGACCCCGAGGCGACCGAGGTCGCGACCGCCTTGTAGGCGCTTCCGACCACGGTCTGACCCAGCGGGTTGACCACCTGCACGGTGTAGGCGCCGGCGAGCCCCGAGAAGCCGTAATGGCCGTCGGCGTCGGTGCTTGTGCTTCCGACGAGGTTCCCGACGCCGTCGAAGGCGCGGACGAGGACGCCGCCCTGGCCCTCGCCTGCCGTCACCTGCCCGTCGCCATCGAGGTCGGTCCCGACCGTGCCGCCGATCGTGCCGCCGGCGCCGACGTAGAAGCCCTGGTCGACCGTGGTGGTGGCGCCGCGGCCGACGGTGACGTTGGTGATCCAGCTGGCGCCGTCCGCGGTCATCGTGGCCTGGTCGCCGCGGAAGCTGCCGCCGCTGCCGAAGCGGATCGCGTAGGTGCCGTCGGGGCGCTGGCCGAAATCGTAGTTGCCGTCGGCGTCGGTCAAGGTCGTCGCGATCAGGGTCCTGCCGTCCGCGCTGTACAGGCCGACCGGGAACCCGCCGAACAGGTTGCCCTCACCGTATTCCTGCGTGCCGTTGCCGTTCGTGTCGAAGAACGTGTGCCCCTTGAGGTTGCCATAGACGGCCATGATGCTCTCTCCCCGGTCTGATCGTCGTTGTTGATTGTCTCGAGGCAGGTGCCGTGAGGGCATCCGCCGCGAACGCGGCGACGCTTGCAGCGAGGCGCGCCAGCAACGCGCGCCGCGCTGACCGCTTCAGCCTTCGAACGACGCGCGATGCATCGGCGCGGACGATTTTTTCGCGAATGAGATCAGGCTAGGTCGCGTGAGAGGAGGATGATCCTCGGTCGCACGGATGGCCGATCGCAGCGGGCCGGATGCGGCGGCGCGTCCCACGAGAGGCGTGCACCACCCGCAACGCGACGCGTCGCCCGGTCGACAGTCTCGGCCAGGGGCAACATCTCCTGGTTGCACAGGATGTATTTCATTGGTCTCGACATCGATCGGCCCGCCTCCCAGACGAACCCGACGCAGGGGGACATGGTCACGCTGCATCGAGGGCAGCTTTTGGAGCTGCTTTTTTTCATGCGTGTTAAGAACTATTAGCCATATGCGGCCCGGGCAATGACCGACCTAGGAAATATATCAACACGCCCCCGCATTTGTAACGCGGCCGAGGTCGGCGTTGGCGGTGTGTCGACGTCGAATGCACCGACGCTGAGTTGCCGCGGCCCGGACGATCACACGCTGCCGACAGCGTTCTCGCCGTGAAAAAAGATCATTTTATGACAACGATGTAGCGCTGAACAACGTGTCGATGATGACCGCTTCCCGAACCTTCCTCGGCCCGTCGCCGCCGCCGAGCCAGTGCCGCTCGAACGGACCCACGAAGCTGCCGGCCAGTGGACGCGGAACGAATCGTCGGGGACCAGAGTCCTGGATACCCTCAGATTGCATCACGGATAGGAATGCCCACCGACGGTGATGCTGTGCGCCCCGCGCGGATCTCTGATTCATCGTCGGCTGCGGAGGGCCGACAGACCGACCGACGTGCGGTGCCCGACGGAACGCCTCGCGGCGACCTCGAGACCTTCGCGCAGTTGACCGGAGAGCCGGCGTTGAGGCGCTCTCTCAGGCTTCACCACCGCAGCGCGAAGAAGCGGCGCGAATGAGGAGCGAGATGAGCGGCGGCACGAAAGCCGGCGCAGGACGAGCGAGACGGATGCACGCCTTCTTCCGCGACGAAGCCGGGCGATCCGGCGAGGTCGTTCTCGCTGCCGAACGAAAAATGTTTGTTTATTGGAAGGAAGTGGCGCGCCCACGGGGAATCGAACCCCGGTCTGATCCGTGAGAGGGACCTGTCCTAACCGCTAGACGATGGGCGCGGCCGCTGCGGCTGATGAAGCTATCGGCCGGCGAGGCGTTCGTATAGCGACGGTACGGCGATGGAGCAAGACCCGGGCGGAGCCTTTTTCGCCGGGTCGTGAGGAGTGGCGTGTTGCAGGGTTTCGAGATCGAAGGCGAGCGGCAGGCGGTGATCGGGCCGGAGGCGGAGCGGGTGCGCCTCGACAGGGCGTTGGCGATCGCATTTCCCGACGTGTCGCGGGCGCGGTTGCAGGATTTGGTCAAGGCGGGCCACGTCCGCCGCGACGGGGTGACGATCCTGGATTCGGCGGTGAAGGTCGGGCCGGGCACGGTGCTCGCGGTGGTGCTGCCCGAGGCAGTGTCGGCCGAGCCGCAGGCGGAGGCGGTCGACCTCGTCATCGCCTACGAGGACGACGACCTCGTCGTGATCGACAAGCCGGCCGGGCTGGTGGTCCATCCGGCGCCCGGGCACGCGGCCGGCACCCTCGTCAACGCGCTGATCGGCCATTGCGGGGCGAGCCTGTCGGGGATCGGCGGCGTGCGCCGGCCCGGCATCGTCCACCGGCTCGACAAGGACACCAGCGGGCTGATCGTCGTCGCCAAGAACGACGCCGCCCACAAGGGCCTCACCGCGCAGTTCGCCGACCACGGCCGCAACGGGCCGCTGGAGCGGGCCTATCTCGCCCTGGTCTGGGGCTTGCCCGAGCCGCGGGTCGGCATCATCGACGCCAACCTCGACCGCAGCCGCAAGAACCGCGAGAAGATCGCGGTGGTGCGCCCCGAGGAGGGCCGGCACGCGGTGACGCACTACGCGGTCGAGGCGGCCTACCCCGAGGCCGCCCTGGTCCGCTGCCGGCTCGAGACCGGGCGCACGCACCAGATTCGCGTGCACATGACCCATCGCGGGCATCCGCTCCTGGGGGATGCGGTCTACGGCGGCGCCTTCATCACCAAGGCGGCGCGGCTGTCGGAGACCGCGCAGGCCGCGCTGAAGGCCCTCGGCCGGCAGGCGCTGCACGCGGCGCTGCTCGGCTTCGCCCATCCGCGCACCGGCGAGCACCTCCGCTTCGAGAGCCCGCTCCCGCCGGAGATGACGCGGCTGGTGGCGGCGCTGGCGGAGCGCTGAGCCGCGTGGCCGCCGGGCCACGGTCAAGGACCAGCGTGTGAAACCGCACCGAGGCCCGCGACCGATCGTGACAGGTTCGACCTTCCGGAGGCGTGATGCGTTGAGGTCTATGTTCGCGTCGCGGACCCGCTACCGGCTCGGAGTTTTCCCCTCTACCATGGGGATTCGGAGAGCCGGCTTGAGAAGCGGTGCTCCGCACCAGAGTGTCCGCCCGCCAGGGGGACCATCGTCAAGGAGAATGCCATGGCCGGCGCATTGCCCGTGCTCGCCAACGAAGGTGGCCTGTCGCGCTACCTCGACGAGATCCGCAAGTTCCCGATGCTGGAGCCGACGGAAGAGTTCACGCTGGCCAAGAACTGGCGCGACGGCGGCGACCGCGAGGCGGCGCACCGCCTCGTCACCTCGCACCTGCGCCTCGTCGCCAAGATCGCCATGGGCTATCGCGGCTACGGGCTGCCGATCGGCGAGGTTGTGTCCGAGGGCAATGTCGGCCTGATGCAGGCGGTTAAGCGCTTCGATCCCGACAAGGGCTTCCGCCTCGCGACCTACGCGATGTGGTGGATCAAGGCGGCGATCCAGGAATACATCCTGCGCTCGTGGTCGCTCGTGAAGATGGGCACCACCGCCAACCAGAAGAAGCTGTTCTTCAACCTGCGCAAGGCCAAGGGCAAGATCTCGGCGCTCGAGGAGGGCGACCTCAAGCCGGATCAGGTGGCGCAGATCGCGACCCGGCTCGGCGTGCCCGAGCAGGACGTGATCGACATGAACCGCCGCCTGTCCGGCGACACCTCCCTCAACGCGCCCCTGCGCGAGGAGGGCGAGGGCGAGTGGCAGGATTGGCTCGTCGACAACGCGCCGAGCCAGGAGACGGTGCTGGCCGGCGAGCAGGAAGGCCAGAACCGGCTCTCGGCGCTGCGCGACGCGCTCTCGGTGCTCAACGCCCGCGAGCGTCGCATCTTCGAGGCGCGGCGCCTCGCCGACGATCCGATCACCCTGGAGGACCTCTCGGGCGAGTTCGGCGTCTCGCGCGAGCGCGTCCGCCAGATCGAGGTGCGGGCGTTCGAGAAGGTCCAGGAAGCAGTCAAACGCAACCTCGCGACGCGGGAACTGCCGCGCATGGGTGCGTGACGCCGAGACCAGCGTCGGCGGCGACATCCGGGCATGTCCCCTCCCCCCATACGGGGAGGGCGGCACGGCCTTCCGTCGGAGCGGTCAGCTCACTTCCACTGGTCGAACGCCTCCTGCACCACCTGCGTGCCGGCGCTGCCCTTCTCGAAATTGAGCACGGCGCGCTGCCCGCTGGCGTAGCGGATCGCGATGTCGAACCAGGGCTTGTGCTGCAGCAGGTCGGTGTTGCGGTCGACGTCGCCGCGCAGCGACGACAGCCCGATCAGGAACAGGTTCTCCCGCACGCGGACCGGTAGGCCCGAGACCGGCGAACCGCGGGCGGCCTCGTCGTCCTTGGCCTGAAGCAGGCCGATATCCTGCACCGAGCGCTTCTCGCCGTCCGCGCCGGTGCCGGTGAAGACGAGATTGATGGTGTGCGAGGCCGGCAGGGTCTGGTCGAGGTTGCGCTGGATCGTCATCACCAGCGTCAAGCCGGCCTCCGGCACCGTCACCGTGGCGACGATCGCCGTCTCCAGGGGCTGGCCCTGCTCGCCGGGAACGGAATCGAGGCGCCAGACCACGCGGCCGGTCGTCGAGGTCGGCGCCGCGTTCTGGCCCGCGGTGTTCTCCTCGATCAGGACGGCGCGCTGCGCCACCGCGATCCCGGGTTGGCTCGGCGGGCTCGCGGGATTGCGCGACCCGGCCTGATCCGTCGCGACGGCCGGCGGCGATGCCTTCGGGGCGGGGTCGCCGCCGATCCGGTCCGAGAACTTCGTCTCGGCGCCCTCCGGCTGGGTTTCCGCCGTCTCGGCACCGCCGGAGGGCAGGTTCGCCGGCTTGTCGCGCAGCAGGAACGCCGCGACCGCGATCAGTCCGATCACCACCGTCAGGACGATGCCGACGAAGGCGTTGCGCAGCATCCGCGAGCGCCCGCCGCGCGGCGCCACCACGTCGATGCGCGGGCGCTGCCGCCCGTTCGCCGCATCGTTGGCGGCGATCGGATCGTCGACGGCCTCAGCCGGCTGGACCGCGGCAGGCTCCGGCTCGGGGATCGGATCCGCGCCCTTGGGCTTGCGCGCGGTGATCGGCACGGCGGCCTCGCGCGGCTCCTCCGGCGCCTTCGGCAGGAAGGACGGGGCCGGAGCCGGCGGGAGGAACGGCGTGGCTTCGGGCTGCGGCTCGGGCTCGAGCACGGGGGCCGGCAGCGGCGCCGGGGTCGGTTCGGGGATCGGCGGTTGCGGCGGCGGAGGCGGCACGATCGCCGGCGCGGGCGGCGGGGCAACCTCCGGTGCCGGCGCAGGTGCGCCGTAATCGACCTCCAGGCGCGCGATGGCGTTGTCGAGCGCCTGCCGCTCGAGATCGATGTCCGCCTCGGGCAGCGGCGGGTCGAGGGAGCGGAGCTGGCCGATCAGGGCGTTGCGCGCGCGCTCGTAGACCGCCTTGCGCATGGCCGGCGTCCGGTCGGGCAGGGCGTCGAGCGCCCGCGCCAGCAACGGGTAGTAATCGGCCATGTCCTCAGGGATCCGCGGGTTCGCGGTCCGCGCGTCGCGCGGACCGGACGATCAATCCTCGAAGGGATTGTGCATCAGGATGGTGTCGTCGCGCTCCGGCGACGTCGAGAGGAGCGCCACCGGGCAGCCGATCAGCTCCTCGATGCGCCGGACGTACTTGATCGCCTGCGCCGGCAGCTCGGCCCAGGAGCGGGCGCCGGCGGTCGTCTCCGACCATCCGGGGATCGTCTCGTAGATCGGCTCGACCCGGGCCTGCGCCGCTTGGCTCGCCGGCAGGTGGTCGATGACCGCGCCATCGAGGCGGTAGCCGGTGCAGACCTCGATCGTCTCGAACCCGTCGAGGATGTCGAGCTTGGTCAGAGCGATGCCGTCGATGCCCGAGGTGCGCACGGTCTGGCGCACCAGCACCGCGTCGAACCAGCCGCAGCGCCGCTTGCGCCCGGTGTTGACGCCGAACTCGCGGCCCTTCCGGCCGATGGTCTCGCCGATCTCGTCGAACAGCTCGGTCGGGAACGGGCCCTCGCCGACGCGGGTGGTGTAGGCCTTGGCGATGCCGAGCACGTAGCCGATCGCGCCCGGGCCAAGGCCCGAGCCGGTCGCCGCCTGCGCCGCGACGATGTTCGACGAGGTGACGAAGGGATAGGTGCCGTGGTCGACGTCGAGCAGCGCGCCCTGCGCGCCCTCGAACAGGATGCGCTTGCCGGCGCGGCGTTCCTCGTCGAGCAGCGCCCAGACCGGGCAGGCATAGGGCAGGATCGTCGGCGCGATCGCCTTCAATTCCGAGAGCAGCGCGCCCGCGTCCACCTCGGCGATGCCGAGGCCGCGGCGCAGGGCGTTGTGGTGGGTCAGCACCCGCTCGATTTTGGCCGGCAGGGTGTCGGCATCGGCGAGATCGACCACGCGGATCGCGCGGCGGCCGACCTTGTCCTCGTAGGCCGGGCCGATTCCGCGCTTGGTCGTGCCGATCTTCAGCCCAGCGTTGGCGGTCTCGCGGAAATGGTCGAGCTCGCGGTGCAGCGGCAGGATCAGCGTCGCGTTGTCGGCGATGCGGAGGGATCGCGGCGAGACCTCGACGCCCTGCGCCTGGATGCGGGCGATCTCGTCGACGAGGTGCCACGGGTCGACGACGACGCCGTTGCCGATCACCGAGAGCTTGCCGCCGCGCACCACGCCCGAGGGCAGCAGCGCCAGCTTGTAGGTCACGCCGTCGATGACGAGCGTATGCCCGGCATTGTGGCCGCCCTGGAAGCGGACCACGATGTCGGCCTGCTCGGAGAGCCAGTCGACGATCTTGCCCTTGCCCTCATCGCCCCATTGGGCGCCTACGACGACGACGTTCGCCATGCGTGCCTTCAGACCCGTGGCCCGTTCGCGGGCGCCCGGCGTTGCGCCGCGCGAGAGAAAACCCGTTGCCGTGAGGGTGTTTCCGCGATCCGGTCCGGGAAATCAAGCAAACCGCCCTCGCCGTGTCGAACCGGCAGGGGACGAGCTTCGGCGCGGAGCCTATTTGGCTTCGGTTCCGGGCTTCTGCCCCGGCAGCTCGCCCGGCTTGATCACCGGCATCGAGCCGGCGTTCGGGTTCGGCGGCTCGACCACCATGCCGGGGGCCGCGTTGCCCGGCGGCTTGATAACGCCGTCGCTCTGCCGCAGCTTGTCGCTGAGCGTGGAATCGGCCGGCGGCGCGTCGGCATTCGGGCGCACGCGATCGGGCGGCGTCTGGTTCTGGGGCGGCAGCACCGGATCGCTGTCGCGACCCTTCAGCGGCGCATCGGGATTTTGGGCGAGCGCGGCCGTGGCGACCAGCGCAAAGACCGAGGCGGCGAGCCCCGTCAGGACCTTTGACAACGAAGACCTCCCTCTCGTTCGCGATCGGGAAGCAAACACCGAGGCCGGGGAACCGTTCCTATCGCGATCTTTTGGGACGCGGATGCCTCGTTCGAATCGAGCGCCGCTTCGCTCCCCCCTCTGCGGGAGAGAGTGGCCCGCGAAGCGGGTCGGGAGAGGGGGGCGCGCTGTGCGGACCTGTCGCTTCCCTCTCCCGACCCTCGCTGACGCGAGGCCCACCCTCCCCCGCTCCAGGGGGGAGCGAAGGCGCGGCGAGGAATGTCTCCGACTGGGTCGCGAAAGGTCGCCTCAGCTCCCCCGCGCCATCGCGATGTAGAGCTCGCGCAGGCGGCGGGCGATGGGGCCGGGGACGCCCTCGCCGATCGTGCGGTCGTCGATGGCGACGACCGGCATCACGAAGGCCGAGGCGCTGGTGTAGAACGCCTCCGCCGCCGCGTAGGCCTCCTCGACGGAGAACAGGCGTTCCTCCACCGTCAGGCCGGTCTCGGCGGCGAGCCGCATCACCGCGGCGCGGGTGATGCCGGGCAGGAGCGCGGTCGAGAGCGGGCGGGTGACGAGGCGGCCTTCCCTGGTCGCGATGAAGGCGGTGGAGGACGAGCCCTCCGTGACCGCGCCGTCCTCGACCATCCAGGCTTCGGCGACGCCGGCCTCCGCGGCCGCCTGCTTGGCCAGCACCTGGGCGAGCAGGGCGACCGACTTGATGTCGCGCCGCTTCCAGCGCAGGTCCTCGACCGTGACTACCTTGGCGCCCGTCTCGGCCAGCGTGTTGGCGAGCACGGTCTTGGCTTGCGTGAACATCATCACGGTCGGCGGCGTGCCGGCGGGCGGGAAGGCGAAGTCGCGCTCGTGCACGCCGCGCGTGACCTGCATGTAGACCAGCCCCTCGACGACCCCGTTCCGGGCGACGAGCTCGGTCTGCAGGCGCTCCCAGGCGGCCGCGTCGTGCGGGTTGCGGATGCCGATCTCGCCGAGCGACCGGTCGAGGCGGGCAAGATGCGCCGCGTTGTCGACGAGGCGCCCGTCGATGATCGCAGAGACCTCGTAGATCCCGTCCGCGAATAGGAACCCGCGATCCATCACCGGCACGCGGGCCTGGTCGAAGGGCAGGAATTCGCCGTTGAGGTAGACGATGCGGGGTGACGCCACGGCGGATGCCCTTTGCGATGACCGGTCGATATCGTTCCAAGCAGGATTCGTGCGGGGTTCAGCCGTCCCCGAAGACCCGCGAGAAGATCGTGTCCACGTGCTTGAAGTGGTAGCCGAGATCGAAGCATTCCTCGATCTGCTCGGGCGACAGGGCCGCCGTGACCTCGGCATCGCCCTTCAACAGGGCGAGGAAGTCGCCCTCCCCGCGCCAGACCGGCATCGCGTTGCGCTGAACGAGGCGATACGCGTCCTCGCGGCTGACGCCCGCCTGCGTCAGGGCCAGCAGCACCCGCTGCGAGTGGACGAGGCCGCCGAGCCGGTCGAGATTCTTCTGCATCTGGGCCGGGTAAATCAGCAGCTTGTCGATCACCCCCGTCATGCGGGCGAGCGCGAAGTCGAGGGTGACGGTGGCATCCGGCCCGATCATCCGCTCGACGGAGGAGTGCGAGATGTCGCGCTCGTGCCAGAGCGCCACGTTCTCCATCGCCGGCAGCGCGTAGGCGCGCACCATGCGGGTGAGCCCGGTGACGTTCTCGGTCAGCACCGGATTGCGCTTGTGCGGCATCGCCGACGAGCCCTTCTGGCCTTCCGAGAAGAACTCCTCGGCCTCCAGCACCTCGGTGCGCTGCAGGTGACGCACCTCGATCGCGAGCCGCTCGAGCGACGAGGCGACGACGCCGAGCGTCGCGAAGAACATCGCGTGCCGGTCGCGCGGGATGACCTGGGTCGAGACCGGCTCGACCGTCAGCCCCATCTTCTCGGCGACGTAGGCCTCGACCCGCGGGTCGATGTTGGCGAAGGTGCCGACCGCGCCCGAGATCGCGCAGGTGGCGATCTCCTCCCGCGCCAACACCAGCCGGGCGCGGTTGCGCGCGAACTCGGCGTAGGCCTGGGCGAGCTTGAGGCCGAAGGTGACGGGCTCGGCGTGGATGCCGTGCGAGCGGCCGATGGTCGGGGTGAGCTTGTGCTCGAGCGCGCGGCGCTTCAGGGCGGCGAGCAGCGCATCGACGTCGGCGATCAGGATGTCGGCGGCGCGGACGAGCTGGACGTTGAGGCAGGTGTCGAGCACGTCCGACGAGGTCATGCCCTGGTGGACGAAGCGCGCCTCCGGCCCGACGATCTCTGACAGATGCGTGAGGAAGGCGATGACGTCGTGCTTGGTCACCGCCTCGATCGCGTCGATGCGGGCCACGTCGAACACCGCGTCGCGGCCCTTCTCCCAGACCTTGTCCGCGGCCTCCTTCGGCACGACGCCGATCTCGCTGAGCGCCGTGGTGGCGTGCGCCTCGATCTCGAACCAGATCCGGAAGCGGGATTCGGGCGACCAGATCGCCGTCATCGCGGGGCGGCTGTAGCGGGGGATCATCGGCGTCTCGGATCTCGCGGGCGTATCGTGCCGCGCGCCTAGCACGGCTGAGCCGGGAGGTGAACGCACCGCAGGGCCGGCCGGCCCTGCTGACCGCGCTGGCGTTACGCCTTCGGCTCGACCCGCACCCAACCCTGCGGCTGCAACCGCTCCTGCGGCAGGAAGCGGGCCTTGTAGTCCATCTTGCGCGAGCCCTCGACCCAGTAGCCGAGGTAGAGGTACGGCAGGCCCATCTCGTGGGCGCGCCGGATATGATCGAGGATCATGTAGGTCCCGAGCGACCGGTGGGCCTCCGCCGGGTCGTAGAACGAGTACACCATCGACAGGCCGTCGGAGAGCACGTCGGTGAGGCAGAGCGCCACCAGGCCGCCGACGCCGCGGCCATGGATCGCGGTGTCGGGCCCGCGCCGGCGATAGGCGACGAGGTGCGTGTCGACGTGGCTGTCCTCGATCATCATCGCGTAGTCGAGCACCGTCATGTCGACCATGCCGCCGTCGCCGTGGCGGGCGTCGAGGTAGCGGCGGAACAGGGCGTACTGCTCGGAGGCCGGGCGGTTCGGCTCGGGCGTGCCGACGAGGTCGGCGCTGCGCGACAGGATCCGGCGTTGGCTGCCGCTGGCGACGAAGTCGGACACCACCACGCGCACCGAGATGCAGGCGCGGCAGGTCTCGCAGGCCGGGCGGTAGGCGATGGTCTGCGAGCGGCGGAAGCCGCCCTGCGTCAGGATCTCGTTGAGATCGCGGGCGCGACGGCCGACGAGGTGCGTGAACACCTTCCGCTCCTCCTGCCCCGGCAGGTAGGGGCAGTTCGACGGCGCCGTCAGGTAGAATTGCGGTGTGTCGCGCGGGTGGCTCGTCACGCTTCGCGCTGCCCTCTCGCCACGGGTTCCTGCGCCGGGCCGCCGCTGCAGTGTAACGCGGCCGTGGCCGCGCTCAATGGGTTGCCGGCCAAGGCGAGGCGACAATTTCGCCGCGCCGGTGCGCGCGGCCGAAACCGTTTGCCGGCGTGGTCGCGACGTCAGCCGGCGCGCACGACGGCGAGGCCGAGGAGCACGTCGTGGCCGAGGCGGCGATCGCTGCGGACCAGGCCGAAGGCGAGATCGACGAACCACAGCAGGAAGGTCGAGATCGCGACGTAGAACAGCAGCGCGTGGACCGCGGCGGTGATCAGGTCGACCGGCCGCCCGGTCTCCGGCGCGACGACGCGCAGGCCCATCATCCGCATCCCGAGCGTGCTCTGGCGCAAGCCGCCGACGGTGATCGCACTGTAGATCACGCCGCTCGCCGGCAGGACCGCGAACAGCGCCCAGCCGAGGCCGAAGGTGACCACGCCGAGGAAGGCGATCGCGACCCAGAGCAGGGCGCTGAAGCCGAGGATGAACAGGATGTCGAGCAGGTAGGCGACCGTGCGGCCGCCGAGGCTGGCGCGGACCGCCGGCATCGTCACGGGGGGCAGGTAGCTCGGCGCTTCGAACGGGCGGGCGTAATCGGAGCGGGGGTTCAGCATCGCCGTGATCTCGCGTGACATCGCTGGACCGTTACATGGGAATCGCCCCGATCTCCCTCAAGGCCCGGCCCCCTCGGCTCAGCCGGTCGCCTGCTCGATGACGCCGCGCCAGCCGAGGCCGGCATAGGTCTCGTAGCCGGGCGTGGCGTGGTACGCCACCAGGCGCCCCTGGGGATCGCGGTAATGCCCGCTGGCGGCGTCGACCTGCAGCGGGTAGCGCTCGGTGAGGATGCCGCGGCCCCGCGAGCAGGCGATGACGCGATGGCGCGCGTCGAGCAGCATCACGCGGCTCGATGCCCGCTCGTCGGGCGCGAGGCGGACACCCTCGACGATCGCGCGGGCCTGCGGCTCCCAATCGAAATGGATCGCGAGGTAGCCCAGGGGCTTGCCGTGCGCCTCGCCGTCCGCGCGGACCGAGGCGACGTAGGTCGCGACCTGCGCACCGCCGAGCCCGGCGCAGCGCGCGATGTCGGCGACCGCGAAGTCGTCGCCCGAGGTCAGGGCGCGCGCCTTGGCGAACCACGCCTCGTTGCGGACGTCGCGGCCCTGGACGGCGAAGCGGTCCGGGCGCCCGCCGGCGATCACGCGCCCGTGCAGGTCGCACAGCCAGAGGTCGAGATAGACCGTGTAGGACGACAGGATGACGCCGAAGCGCCGGCTCGCATGGGCGGCGGCCGCCTCGGTCGGATCGGAGGCGGCGTCGACGATCGCGGCATCCGTCGCCCACCAGCGCACGTCGCAGGTGCGCTCGTAGAGATTGCGGTCGATCACCTCGACGGCGTTGAGGGCGAGATCGACGCAACGCGTGGCGCGGGCGTGGTCGGCGAGCTGGCCGACGGCGCGGGTCAGCGTGTCGACGCCGTCGCCGAGCTTCGTGCCCAGCGCCGAGGCGAGGCCGTCGATCTCGCCGGCGACTTGGCGCACCTCCTGCGCCACCACCGAGAAGCCCGCGCCCTGCGCGCCGGCATGCGCCGCCTCGATCATCGCGTTCATCGCCAGCAGATGCATGCGGCGGGTGATGGTGTTGATCGCGCCGATGCTAGCTTGGGTCGAGGTCTTCAGCTGGCCGGTGGAGCGGTCGACCAGTTCCGCGAGGCCGACATCTTCGGAGATGCGCTGGGGGACCATGGAATCTCCTGGGCGCGCCGCCGCGGGCACGCCGACGCGTACCTGTGGGGGAGAAGGTTGTATGAGTCCGTAGTAATATAGACTTAGAACTGTAATATTTTTGCAAATCTTAAAAGCGCGAGGCATGGGCTGCTGTTAATTTTTGCTGACTTGAGCTGTAATTGCTTCTCTTGCAAGCAAGTCACCGTCCGTCTGCCTCAAAACACGTCACCGTAGAGACTACGTGACGCTGACCTCCTTCGAGCGCCGAGCGCTCAAGGTATCTTCTGCTTGGGCTCGTCGGCGTCCGGCGTGTCGAGATAGTAGCGCTTGAGCAGGTAGAGGGAGGCCTCCGACAGCGTCGTGCGGTCGGTGGAGATGCCGTCGAGCACGGCCCCGGCGTTGAAGCGGCACAACGCATAGTGAGGATGGTGACCGAGCACGTAGTCGACGCGGATGCTGTCGGGGGCCGCACCGGTGCCGGCGCGCAGGATCCGCACCGCCGTCTTGTCCGGCACGAGCGCCGGCACCGCCTTCCGGCAGATGGACAGGCGCTGGCGCTGCACCGCGCTCTCGCAGGCGCCGAGACCGCCGAGAAATCCGAGCACGATCCCGAGGGCGACGACCCCCCTGCCCCGCCGGCGCCTCACGCGCCGGTGCGCAGCCGCTCGGCGACGCGGGGGGCGTAGTAGGTCAGCACGCCGTCGGCGCCGGCGCGCTTGAAGGCGAGCAGGCTCTCGACCATGGCACGCTCGCCGTCGAGCCAGCCGTTGCGGCTGGCGGCCTCGATCATCGCGTACTCCCCCGACACCTGGTAGGCGAAGGTCGGCACGCCGAATTCGTCCTTCACCCGGCGGATGATGTCGAGATAGGGCAGCCCGGGCTTCACCATCACCGAATCGGCGCCCTCCTCCAGGTCGAGGGCGACCTCGCGCAACGCCTCCAGGCCGTTGCCGGGGTCCATCTGGTAGGTGCGCTTGTCGCCGACGAGCGCCGCCTGCGTGCCGATCGCGTCGCGGAACGGGCCGTAGAACGCGCTGGCGTACTTCGCCGCGTAGGCCATGATCTGCACGTCGAGGAAGCCGGCCTTGTCGAGCCCGGCGCGGATCGCGCCGACGCGCCCGTCCATCATGTCGGAGGGCGCGATGATGTCGGTGCCGGCCTCGGCCTGGATCAGGCTCTGCTCGACCAGCAGCGCGACGGTCTCGTCGTTGAGGATCGCGCCGTCCGAGAGCAGGCCGTCATGGCCATGCGACGTGTAGGGGTCGAGGGCGACGTCGGTCATGATGCCGATCTGCGGCACCGCCTTCTTCACCGCGCGCACCGCCCGGCAGACGAGGTTGTCCGGGTTCAGGGCCTCGGAGCCTGTGGGGTCGCGCAAGCTCGCTTCCGTATAGGGAAAGAACGAGATCGCCGGGATGCCGAGGCGGGCGGCGCGCTCGGCGTCGCGCACGATCTCGTCGACGCTGAGGCGCTCGACGCCGGGCATGGAGGCGATCGGCTCGCGCCGGCCCGTCCCCTCGATCACGAACATCGGCCAGATCAGGTCGTCGACCGTCAGCGTGTTCTCGCGCACCAGCCGCCGCGACCAGTCGGCCTTGCGGTTGCGGCGCGGACGCTGGGTGATCTTCAGGCCCTCGGCGCGGGTCCCCTCCCGCGCGGTCTCCACGGCGAGCGGGCGCGGCCGGGGCGTGTCGTCGGAAGCGTGTTCGAAGGGCATGGGATCGCGTTCGCTGTGATCGGTTCGCGGGTGGCGCGGCGTAGCATAAGTGGCTGGGCGGGCGAAGCCGGCGAAGCGCCGCGACGTCACGAGCCGCCGGAGGCGCCCCGCCCGCAGCGCGGCAGCGTCCCCGAACGGTTCACGCCTGCGTGACGCCGTCGCCTCGGCACGTGACATCCCGTAGCGGATCGGAATTCTTTCACATCGCTCCGGCGTTCGATTCGCCGGTCGAGGTGTTGGTCGGGGGGCTCATGACGGCATCGTTCACGCTCAAGGGGATCATTCCGGCCGCGTACGGACGGAGCTTTCGCGCGATGCGCGCGCTCGGGCCGGCGACGGCGATCGCGTTCGTGATCCTGCTCGCGGGCGACGGCGCGGAGGCCCTGATGCGCCACGAGAACGACGTGCCCGCCGTGACCGGATGGTGGCTGCTGCTCCATGCGGCCGTCTTCGTCCTCGTCGCGCCCTACAGGGTCCGGCTGTACGAGGTGATGTGGGACCTCGGGCCGCCGTCGATCCCGAAACCCGGCGCGCGGCGCCGCGCCATCCTCAACGTCGTCGCCCTCGATCTCCCGCTCTTCCTCGGCGGAGCGGCCTGGCTCTGGCTCTGGAACCTCCATGATCGGCTCGGGATCCCCGTCCTCCTTGTTCTGGGACTGCTCGTGCCGAGCTGGTGGATCTGCATCCGGCTCACGCTGGCCGGCCCCGCGCTCGCCCTCGGCGCCCTCGGCGTCCTCCCGCTCAGCCTGTCGGGCGCGGTCTCGGCGACGAAGGGACGGGTCTGGGAAATCACGTTCGCCGGGCTTCTCGTCGGCGCCGTGCTCCTGCCGGTCCTCCTGGCGATCATCGCGGCGACGCTTTGGCTCCAAGCGGCCGTCGTGAGGTCGGCTCTGGTGAAGCCGGCCCTGATGAGCCCGGTGAATATCCTGTCCCTTGTCACCAGCATCGCGGTCCAGGCCGAACTCTACCGCCGCATGGGTCTGCCCTCCGCATCGCACGCGGACCGAGCGCCGGCCTGACACCCGCGCCGGTGCCCGGCGTTGACGCCCGGGCCGGTACGGCCTCTAACCCCCGCTGAGCGGACACGCGGCGAGAGGATCGAGAGACGTGAGCGGAGCCGAAGCGGCCAACGACGAGATCCAGTTCGAGCGGCGGGGCGCGCTCGGCCTCGTCACCCTCGACCGGCCGAAGGCCCTGAACGCGCTCTCCCTCGGGATGATCGGCGCGCTGCACGCGCAGCTCGACGCCTGGGCGTCGGATGCCGGCATCATCCGCGTGGCGATCCGCGGCGCCGGGGGGCGCGCCTTCTGCGCCGGCGGCGACATCCGCCACATCCATGCCTGCGGCCAGGCGGGACGCTTCGACGAGGTGTTCGCGTTCTGGCAGGCCGAGTACCGCCTCGTCGCCCGGATGCAGCGCTACGAGAAGCCGATCGTCGCGCTGATCGAGGGCGTGGTGATGGGCGGCGGCGTCGGCATCTCGCTCCACGGGGCCCACCGCGTCGCCTCGGAGACGTACGTCTTCGCCATGCCCGAGGTCGGGATCGGCCTGTTTCCCGATGTCGGGATGACCTACGCCCTGCCGCGCCTGCCCGGCCGCGTCGGCACCTATCTCGCGCTCACCGGCAGCCGGGTCGGCCCGGGCGACGCGCTCGCCCTCGGCCTGGCCACCGCCTACGCGCCCGCCCGGGATTTCGCCGCGATCCTCGACCGGCTCGCCCAGGGCGGCCCGATCGCGGCCGCGCTCGAGACCGGCGCCGCGCGCCCGCCGACCGGGCCGCTCGTCGCCGAGCGCGGCCTGATCAACGACGCGTTCGCCGCCGACGACGTCGCGGACATCCTGCGACGGCTGGACGGCGCGGCCGCATCGGGCTCGACCTTCGCCGCGGAGACCGCGGCCGTGATGCGCACCCGCTGCCCGACAAGCCTGTGCATCGCCCGCGAGCAGATGCGGCGCGGGCTGAATCTCGATTTCGCCGACGCGGTGCTGACCGAATACCGCCTCGTCACCCGCCTGATGCGCGGGCATGACTTCTTCGAGGGCGTCCGCGCCGTGCTGATCGACAAGGACGGCCGGCCGGACTGGCGGCCGGCGACGCTCGAGGCCGTCGACCACGCCGCGGTCGCCGCTGCCTTCGGGCCGTCCGAGGCGCCGGAGCCTCGGTTCGCCTGATGCGCAAGGTCGGACGCATCACCCGCGGCAGCGCGGTCGGCGAGGCCCCGAGCGACCGCATCGAGCGGCGCTCGGCCGCGCCCAAGAGCACCTGGGACACGGTGCTGGTCTGGTTCATGCGGCTGACGGCCCTGGCGTGGCTCGCCAAGAGCGTGCTCTCCTTCGCGACGATCCTCGACGTGGTGCCGGGGCACCGCCCGTTCGCGCTAGAGCCGTTCGGGCGCCAGGCGGCGCTGATCTACTTCGCGGTGATCGACGCCAACGCGGCGATCGGCCTGTGGCTCACCAGCGCCTGGGGCGGCGTGGTCTGGCTGCTGGCGGTGACCTCGATGCTGACGCTCGCCGTCCTGACGCCGCAACTGTTGCAGACGCCGCTGATTCTGGTCTTGGTCGAGTCCAGTATCGTGATCTTCTACTTCGTTTTTTCTTGGCTCGCGGCACAGGAAGCGCGGTAAACGAGTGGTTATACGAATCACTTCACTTTGCATTTACCGACAGAAGTAAATCGCGAATTCATCCTGTCTCTTAGAGCGGTTTTCATCTCCGCCGCCTAGTTTCACCCCATGAGCGGTGCCGGACGGCAGAAGGCTCCGGCAGAACAATTCGGGCGAGGCACAAGATGAAGTCCCAGGCCGTCAAGATCTCGGATACCAACACCGCTCCCGAGACCGGAGCCGTCGCCGGCTCGTATCTCGAAGCCCTGCATCTTGTCGAGCGCCTGCACCGCCGCCTGCTCGACGTGATCAAGGACGAGTTCGAGCGCCGCGGCCGCGAGGACGTCAACAGCGTTCAGGCGCTGCTGCTCTACAACATCGGCGACAAGGAACTCACCGCCAGCGAGCTGCGGACCAAGGGCTACTACCTCGGCTCCAACGTCTCCTACAACGTCAAGAAGCTGGTCGAGGCCGGCTACCTGCACCACGCCCGCTCGAAGACCGACCGCCGCTCGGTGCGCATCAGCCTCACCGACAAGGGCCGGATGGTCCACGACATCATCCAGGGCCTCTACGACAAGCACGCCCGCACCATCCAGCCGATCGGCGGCATCTCCGACGACGATTTCGGCCGGCTCAACACCGCTCTCAGTCGCCTGGAGCGGTTCTGGACCGACCAGATCCGCTACCGCCTCTGAGACCTCGGTCACGCCGAACACGACGAAGCCGGCCGCCCGCGAGGGACGGCCGGCTTCGTCGTTTCACGCCCGGCACCAACGCAAAACGCCGCCCCCGAGGGAGCGGCGCTCACGAGACCGGCCGCATCGGCGGCCGATCGAAAGCTCAGTTGAAGGTGTCGATCTCGGCCGACTCGTAGCTGGTGACTTCCATGCCGACGCAGATCTCGGAAACGACGGGGGCGGACCAAGCCATGTGAATTCTCCTGAATGGGATGCGGGCGAAAGGGATGTCTTGCCGGCTCGCTCGCGAGCCGGTCATCGGCTCAGTTGAAGGTGTCGATCTCGGCGGACTCGTAGCTCGTCACTTCCATGCCGACGCAGACTTCCTGAACGATGGGGGCGGACCAGGCCATGGCGTTTCTCCTCGTGAACTTCGATGACCGGAAGATAGGCGATACCTTGGGCGCAATACAAGCGGGCGCTACACTTATATTTCTCATAGGATCACCGAGCGGGCGCTCGGTCGCCCCGGCATTCATCTCCAAAACGCCGAATTCGGCTTTCCGATCAGATAGATGGTGCCGATGGCGCCAAATCGCCAACCCCATTCCATCCCCTGCCGCCACGCTCTCTCCGAGGGGCGCGCTTTCGGCTTGACGCGTCGCACCGCCGGGCGCACAGGCTGCCGCGCGCGGAGACGGCCGTCGGCATCCGCGCACGCCATTCCCACGAAGATCCGATGCCCAGCGACACGCCAGACCGATCGTCCGAGCCGTGGCCGGCCGCACGCCGCGATCCCGCCTGAGCCCCTCAGGGGCTCGCGCCGGGCTCCGCCGCGCAGCCGGTCGCGGCCGGTGCCGTACGGCGCGCCGCCGGGCCCGCGAGGCGAGGCCCATGGTTGAACAGGTCCCCCCCCTGCCGGTCCCCGACGCGGTCGTGCCGATCGATCCGCGCGTCGACCCCTCCGTCCTGGCTGCGCGCCTCTCCGACGAGCGTGCGCCCGACATCGTCGAGGCGCTGAACGCCGAGGCGCCGGAGGTCGCCGCCGCGATCCTGCTCGGCCTGCCGCACGATCGCGCGATCGAGGTGCTCGACCAGCCCGAGCTCGACGACGCCGCCGACATCATCGAGATGCTGCCGCGCGACCGTGTCGCCACCTACCTGTCGGGCATGTCGGCCGACCGCGTCACCGACGTGTTCCGCGAGATCGAGGAGCCCGGCCGCTCGGACCTGCGCGCCCGCCTCGACGCCGAGACCCGCGGCGCCGTCGACCGCCTCAGCGCCTACGGCGAGGAGACCGTCGGCTCGCTGATGACCACCGAGTTCGTCACCGTGCCCGGCACCTGGACCGTGGCGCAGACCCTCGACCACATCCGCCGCGTCGAGAAGACCCGCGAGACGATCTATGCGATCTTCGTGCTCGACCCGCGCACCCGCGCGCTGACCAAGGCGGTGCCGCTGCGCCGGCTGATCTCGGGCAACCCCGAGGACAACGTGCTCTCGGTCGCCGCCGGCCGCCGCCCGCTCGCGGTGTCGCCGACGGCGAGCCGCGAGGAGGCCGCCCGGCTGATCTCGAAATACGACCTGCTCGCCCTGCCGGTGGTCGACGCGGTCGGCCACCTGATCGGCATCGTCACCGTCGACGACATGATCGACGCGATGGTCGAGAAGCAGACCCAGGACGTGCAGCGCTTCGGCGGCATGGAGGCGCTGCCCGAGCCCTACATGGATATCGGCTTCATGACGATGATCCGGAAGCGCGCCGGCTGGCTCTGCGCGCTGTTCCTCTCCGAGATGCTGACCGCCTCGGCGATGCAGGGATTTGAGGGCGAGCTCGAGAAGGCGATCGTCCTGACGCTGTTCATCCCGCTGATCATGAGCTCGGGCGGCAATTCCGGCAGCCAGGCGACCTCGCTGCTGATCCGCGCGCTGGCACTGCACCAGATCCGCCTGCGCGACTGGTGGCGGGTGGCCCTGCGCGAGCTGCCCACCGGCCTCGTGCTCGGCGGCATCCTCGGGGTGATCGCCGTGGTGCGGATCGCGATCTGGCAGAAGACCGGCCTGTACGATTACGGCGAGCACTGGCCGCTGGTCGCGGCGACCGTCGGCGGCGCGCTCGTCGGCATCGTCACCTTCGGGTCGCTGTCCGGCTCGATGCTGCCGTTCCTGCTGCAACGGCTCGGCTTCGACCCGGCGACCGCCTCGGCGCCCTTCGTGGCGACGCTCGTCGACGTGACCGGCCTCGTCATCTACTTCTCGGTGGCGTTGCTGATCCTGCGCGGCACGCTGCTCTAGCGCCGCGTCCGCTGCCGTTGCCGACCGGTCGGCAACGGAAACTTCGCAGTCCGGGCCGACGTAGGGCGGACGATGCAGACGTCGTCCGCGAAGGCGCCGCCGGCAAGACGTGACTTCGGAGCGCGACCGTGACCCTGCCCCTGCTGAGCCGCCCGGTCCTCGACGACCTCGGCGGCGTGATCGGCGCCGAGAAGCTCCGGCGCCTGATCGTCCGATTCACGGACAGCCTGCGCACCGCGTTCCCGGCCGGAAGCCGGGCGCCGGGCGAGATCGCGCGGGAGGCGCACACCCTGATCTCGATGTCGGGCATGCTCGGCTGCGAGCGGCTGTCCACGGCCTGCCGGGCTCTCGAAGCGGAGGCGAAGGACGGCGCCGACCTCGCGCCCGCGCTCGCCGAGATCCGCGCCCTGCGCGACGAGACCGTGCGCGCGCTGGAAGACGTCGCGCAAACGTCCTGACGCCGCGCCGCGTATTCAGTTTCGTGACGATCGGCATGCCACGATCGCGCGGAACGGGTTCTGGGTGAGCGGGATGATGGTGGCGACGACGCAGATGCCGGAACGACGGAGGGTCGGCCTCGTGCCGAATCGCCTCGCCGGCCGGCTGCCGCAAGCGCTCGTGGCGACGGGGGGCCTCGTCTTCCTCGCGCTCGTTTGGCTCGGCCTGCTGTTCCATCTTGAGCAGCGCCGCGAGGGCGAAATGCTCCAGGCGCGGCGCGACGTGCTGAACCTGTCGATCGCGCTGGCCGAGCAGGTCTCGCGCCTGATCGAGGGCGTCGACCAGGTGATGCGCCTGATCGAGGCCGACTACGCCGACGATCCCGAGACCTTCGATTTCGCCCGCTGGTCGAAGCGCGCCACGATGCTGGCCGAGAGCGCGCGCCAGATCGCGATCTTCGACGCGAACGGCGACCTCGTCGCCACGCGCGACGCCGTGCCCTCCGCCCTCAGCAGGACCAACGTCGCGGACAGGCCCTACTTCCGGTCGCTGGCCGACAATCCCGAAGCCGGCCTCTATGTCGGGCGCACCATCCGCGGCCGCCTGATGGATACCTTCACTTTCAACCTCGCGCGCCGGCTGACGCGCCCGGACGGCAGCTTCGGCGGCGTCCTCATGGTGGCCGTCGACCCGGACTACCTCGCCCGGCGCTTCAAGGCGCTCGACGTCGGCGCCGACGCGGTCGTCGGGCTGTTCGGCCGCGACGGCTACGTCCGCATCCGCGAGCCGGCGATGCCGGGCATGTACGAGCGCGACCTGTCCCGGCGGCTCGACGGTCAGGGCCTGTTCGCGCGCCTGTCCGAGGCGCCGGCGGGAACCTACGCTGTCGAGAGCGGCCTCGACGGGCGCGCGCGCATCTTCGGATATCGCGCCACGGAGAACCTTCCGCTCGTCGTCACGGTCGGCAAGTCGGTGGATGTCGTGCTTGCGCCGCTCGTCGCGGAGCGGCGCAACGCGCTGGCGGTCGGGGCGGTCGCCAGCGCGGTCATCCTGCTCGGATGCCTGGTGCTGCTGCGCGAGCTCGAGCGCCGGCGGCGGCGCGAGGCGCTGCTGGTCGAGACCCACCGGGCCCTCGGCGAGGCCGAGACGCTGTTCCGCGGCGTGTTCGAGAACGCCACCGACCACCTCTTCGTCCACGCCGTCGCGGCGGATGGCAGCTTCGCCCTCGAGACCCTAAACCCGAGCGCCGCGGCGCTGATTGGGCACCCGCAGGAGGCCGTCCGCGGCAAGACCCCGGAAGAGGTGATGCCGCCCGACATGGCCGCGATCGTGCGGGCCGACATCGAGGGCGTGATCCGCTCCGGCGAGCCGGCGCGGCGCCAGGAGGAGCGGGTCGGCGGCGACGGGACCCACCGCTTCGAGGTGATCCTGGTGCCCCTGCGCGAGGCCGGCGGCCGCCGCGTGGCGCGCGTCTTCATCAGCGTGCGCGACATCACCCATCTGCGCCGGGCCGAGGAGGCGATCGCGCTGAGCGAGGCGCGCTACCGCCTGCTCGCCGACAACGCCAGCGACATGATCGTCCAGGTCGGCCTCGACGGGCGGCGGATCTACGCGTCGCCGGCCTCGCACGCGCTGCTGGGCTTGGCGCCGCAGGACCTCGTCGGGACGCGGCCGGAGGACGAGGCCCATCCCGACGACGCAGGCGCGCTCTCGGCGATGATCGCCCGCCTCTCGGGAGGCGAGGCCGAGACCGCGGTGGCGACCTATCGCCTGCGCCGCGGCGACCGCTCCTACATCTGGGTCGAGGGCTCGTGGCGCTTGGTGCGGGACGCCGCCGGCCGTCCCGCCGGCTTCGTCGCCTCGGTCCGCGACGTCGATGCGCGCCATCAGGCGGAGGATGCCTTGCGGTCGAGCGAGGCGCGCTACCGGGCGCTCGCCGACACGCTGCCGCAGCTCGTCTGGATCGTGCGGGCCGAGGATGGCCTGGCGGCCTACGTCAACCAGCGCTTCGAGGCCTATTACGGGCCGATCGGGACCGGCCTTGCCGAAAGGCTCGCGGCCAACCATCCGGACGATGCCGGGCGCATGGAGGCGGCCCGGGCGGCGGCCGTGCGCGACGGGCGCGGGCACGAGATCGAAGGCCGTCTGCGCCGGCACGACGGCACCTATCGCTGGCACAAGATCGTGATGATGCCGATCCGCGAGGCGGGCGCCATCGTCGGCTGGCTCGGCACCGCCCTCGACATCGACGACATCATCGCCGCGCGCCGGGCCCTGGAGGAGACCAGCGACCTGCTGCGCCTTGCCCAGGACGCGGCCGAGGCGGGCTCCTGGGACCTCGACCTCGTCGCCGGTTCCGTCCTGCTCTCGCCCGAGAGCGCGCGGCTGCACGGGCTGTCGAGCACCGAACCCCTGCGCATGCCGATCGAGGCTTGGAAGGCCCTGGTGATGCCCGAGGACCGGGAGCGCGCCCTGGCGGACGCCGCCGAGGCGATCGCCTCGCGCCGCAGCTTCGTGATGGAGTTCAGGATCATGGGCGGCGACGGCGTCGAGCGCTGGCTGCAGAGCATCGGCCGTGCGTACTACGATCCCGCCGGGCGGCCCGTGCGGGTGATCGGCCTGAACCTCGACGCGACCGATCGCAAGCAGGCCGAGCTCGCGCTGCAGGCGGCCAAGACCGCCGCGGAGGCCGCGCGCCTGGAAGCCGAGCGCGCGAGCCTCGCCAAGACCGACTTCCTCGCCGCGATGTCCCACGAGATCCGCACGCCGCTGAACGCGGTGATCGGCTTCACCGACCTGCTGGCGCGCTCCGAGCGGCTGGCGCCCGACCTGCAGCGCCACGCCGAGCTGGCGCGCTCGTCGGGCTCCGCCCTGCTCACCGTGGTCAACGACATCCTCGACTTCTCGAAGGTCGAGGCCGGGGCGATCGATCTCGAGCAGCGCGCCTTCGCGCCGGCGGCGCTGGCCGACAACGGCCTCTCGATCGTGCGCGGGCTCGCCTCCGCGAAGGGTCTCACCGTGATCGGCCGGATCGACCCGGACCTGCCGCCCAGCCTCGTCGGCGACGAGGCCCGGCTGCGCCAGATCCTGCTCAACCTCCTGAACAACGCGGTGAAGTTCACCCGGCGCGGCAGCGTCACCCTCGCGGTGCGCCATGCCGGCACCACGCCCGCCGGCGAGACCATCCGTTTCAGCGTCAGCGATACCGGCATCGGCATCCCGCAGGCCAAGCAGCACCGGCTGTTCGAGCGCTTCTCGCAGGTCGACAATTCGGTGAGCCGCGATTTCGGCGGGACCGGCCTCGGCCTCGCGATCTGCCGGCGCCTCGTCGAGCTGATGGGCGGGACGATCGGCGTCGCCTCCGACGACGGCGAGGGCTCGACCTTCTGGTTCACGGTGACGCTGCCGCGCGGCGTCGACGTCGACGCACCCACCGCCGTGCCGGCCGTCGTCGCGTCGCACGCCACCGGGCACATCCTCCTGGTCGAGGACGTCGAGATCAACCAGGAGCTGGCGCGGCTGGTGCTGGAGGCCGCCGGCCACACCGTCGACGTGGTCGCCGACGGCGCCGCCGCCGTGATGGCGGTGGAGGACGGCGCGTTCGACCTCGTGCTGATGGATGTGCAGATGCCGGGCATGGACGGCATCACCGCGACGCGGATGATCCGCCGCCTGAAAGGCCCGGCGGCGAACGTGCCGGTGATCGCGATGACCGCCAACGTGCTGCCGGCCGAGGTGCGCCAGTTCCGCGAGGCCGGCATGGACGACCACGTCGGCAAGCCGTTCGACCGCGCGGTCCTCTACGCCGCCATCGCGCGCTGGCTTCCGGGCCGCGACGCCGCGCCGGTGCGGCGGGCGGTGAACGGCTGACCCGGATCACGGCCGCGGTGCCTGCGTCGATCGCCCTGCCCTGCCGCCCGCCCTACGACTGGCCGGCGATGCGCGACTTCCTCGCCGGCCGGGCGATCCCCGGGATCGAGGCGGTGGGCCCGGATCGTTACGCGCGCACCATCGCCGTCGCAGGGCGCACCGGATCGATCGCGATCACGCCCGGCGGCGATGGGCTCGTCGCGATCGTGACGGGCGTGGCGGAGGCCGAGCTTCCCGGAATCGCGGCCCGGCTCCGGCGCCTGTTCGATTGCGACGCCGACCCGGCGGCGATCGGCGCGCATCTCGCGACCGATCCTCGTCTCGCGCCCCTCGTCGCCGCGCGGCCCGGCTTGCGGGTGCCGGGGGCCTGGGACGGGTTCGAGCTCGGCCTCCGCGCGATCCTCGGGCAGCAGGTCTCTGTGGCGGCCGCGACCCGGCTCGCCGGGCGGCTCGTCGCCGAGCTCGGAACGCTCCTCCCGGCCCTTGCCGAACCCGGCCTGACCCATGTCTTCCCGACCGCCGAGCGGGTGGCCGCGGCGGACGTCGCGCAGATCCTGACGATGCCGCGTGCGCGCGGCGCCGCGATCCGGGCGCTCGCGGCGGCGAGCCTCGCCGAGCCCGATCCGTTCGCGCCCGACCAGGACCTCGCCACCGCCGTCGCCCGCCTGACCGCGATCCGCGGGATCGGGCCTTGGACGGCGCAGTACATCGCCATGCGGGCGTTGCGCGCGCCGGACGCGTTTCCGCCCGGGGACGTCGGCCTGCTGCGGGCCCTGGATGACGGCGCCGGGCGCCCGAGCCCGGCGGAGCTGCTGCTGCGCGCTGAAGGCTGGCGCCCATACCGCGCCTACGCGGCGCTGCACCTCTGGGCGGCCGATGCGGCGCGGCCGGCGGATTGAGGGGGACGCCGTGCGCGCGCAGGATGCCCGCCGGATTCGAGAGCAAGGGACGGGATGCGGCCCGTGAGCGAGCAGCGCATGACGGGGAGACCGCGCGGGCCGCATCCGGCCCCGATCATCGATGAGGCTGCGATGCCGACGACCGAGGCCACCCGTCCCGATCTCTCAGGGGATGCCGCGCGGCGCGAAGCCGTGTCGGCGCGAGACGCGGCGTACGATGGCCGCTTCGTCTACTCGGTCCGCAGCACCGGCGTGTATTGCCGACCGAGCTGCCCGTCGCGCGCGGCGCGTCCCGAGAACGTCGCGTTCCACGCCACCTGCGCCGAGGCCGAGGATGCGGGCTTCCGTTCGTGCAAGCGCTGCCGGCCGAACGAGGCGTCGCCCGATACGAGGCGCGCTGGGGCGATCGCCGGCGCCTGCCGCCTGATCGACGAGGCCGAATCGCTGCCCGCGCTCGCTGTTCTCGCCCGCGCGGCCGGGATGAGCCCGTTCCACTTCCATCGGGTGTTCAAGACGACGACCGGCGTGACGCCGAAGGCCTACGGCGAGGCCCGCCGGGCCGAACGGATGGCGAAGACCCTGCCGAGCGCCGGCAGCGTCACGCAGGCGCTCTACGAGGCGGGCTACGGGGCGGCGAGCCGCTTCTACGCCGGGGCCGGCGAGCGGCTCGGCATGGCGCCCGCCGCCTACCGCAAGGGTGGGACAGGCGAGACCATCCGCTTCGCGGTCGGCCCGTGCAGCCTCGGCGCGATCCTCGTCGCGGCTACCGCCCGCGGCGTCTGCGCGATCCTGCTCGGCGACGATCCGGACGCGCTGCTGCGCGACCTGGAGGACCGCTTTCCGAACGCGGCGCTCGCCGGCGGCGACGCCGCGTTCGAGGCGCTGGTCGCGCAGGTCGTCGGCCTGGTCGAAGCGCCGGGGCGGCCGGTGGACCTCCCCCTCGACATCGGCGGCACGGCCTTCCAGCAGCGCGTCTGGGATGCCCTGCGCAGGATCCCGGCGGGGACGACCGCGAGCTACGCCGAGATCGCCCGGAGCCTCGGCACGCCGGCGGCGGTGCGGGCCGTTGCCCGCGCCTGCGGCGCCAACGCCCTCGCCGTCGCGATCCCCTGCCACCGGGTGGTGCGGACGGACGGCGCCCTGTCCGGCTACCGCTGGGGCATCGAGCGCAAGCGGGCACTGCTGAAGCGCGAGGGGGTGGTGCGGTGAGCGGATAAGCCTCGCGATCGCGTTCGGGCTCTTCCCTCCCCCTTTCGAGGGGAGGGTGGCCCGCGAAGCGGGTCGGGAGAGGGAGCGCCGGATTCGGAGAAGCCGCTCCCCCTCTTCCGGCGATCCAGAACCAAGCCCTCTCTACCGACCGAACCGCTCGAACTTCGGGAAGCTCCGGGTCATCAGCGTGCCCGCATCGGTGCGGTGGCCCATCCACTTCTCCAGCAAGCCGGCGTTGGCAAGGCGCGGCTGGGGGGAGCCGTCGCGCCAGGGCAGGCCCTCGGCCAGGGCGAAGACGCAGGCGTCGACGAGAGTCGATTGCCGGCAGCGCTGGAGGCGCACGCCCTTGCCGCGCACGAGCTCGGTCAGCTCGGTGATCGGAAAGACCAGCAACAGCTTGTCGGAACTCGTCACCGCGACGTGGTCGCCCTCGGCCGGTACCAGCAGCACCGCCTTGGCGTCCCCGTCGAGGCCCAGGATGCCCTTGCCCTTGCGGGTGTTGGCGACCAGCCCGTCGGACGGCGCGAGGAAGCCGCGCCCGTCAGAGCCGGCGATCAGCAGGCGGGTCTCGGGGCGATAGGGCAGCGCCGCGACGATCTCGGTGCCGTCGTCGAGGTCGACCATCAGCCGGATCGGATCGCCGAAGCCGCGGCCGCCCGGCAGCTTCGAGGCGTCGAGCGTGAACACCTTGCCGTTCGAGGCCAGCACCAGGATCTTGGCGGTGGTCTCGCTCGGGAAGGCGATCTTGATCTGGTCGTCGCCCTTGAAGGCGACGCCCGACAGGTCGGCGACGTGGCCCTTCAGCGCGCGGATCCAGCCCTTCTCCGAGACGATGACGGTGATCGGCTCGCGCTCGACCATCGCGGCCGTGAAGTCGATGCCCGCGGTGTCGGGCGGGTTCTGCAGCGTCGTGCGGCGGGCGCCGAGCTTGGTGTCGGGCCCGAACGCCTTCTTCACCTGGCGGACTTGCTGGGTGATCGCCTTCCACTGCGCGGCATCCGAGCCGAGCAGCGCCTCGAGCCCGTCCTTCTCGCGCGTCAGGGTTTCCAGCTCGCGCTTCAGCTCCATCTCCTCGAGCTTGCGCAGGGAGCGCAGCCGCGTGTCGAGGATCGCGTTGGCCTGGACCTCGGTCAGCCCGAAATGCGCCATCAGCGCCGGCTTCGGCTCGTCCTCCTCGCGGATGATGCGGATCACCGCGTCGAGGTCGAGGTAGACGATGAGCAGGCCGTTCAGGATCTCGAGCCGGCGCTCGATCTGCCCGAGCCGGTTGCGCGAGCGCCGCTGCAGCACGACGCGGCGATGGTCGAGCCATTCGCGCAAAGCCTCGGCGAGCCCGATCACCCGGGGCACGAGGCCGCCGACCAGCACGTTCATGTTGAGCGGGATGCGGGCTTCGAGCTCGGTCAGCCGGAACAGCGATTCCATCAGGATCACCGGGTCGACGCTGCGCGAGCGCGGCTCCAGCACGACGCGCACGTCCTCGGCCGATTCGTCGCGCACGTCGGCGAGCAGCGGCAGCTTCCTCTCCTGCAGCAGCTCGGCGAGCTTCTCGATCAGCCGCGCCTTCGGGATGCCGTAGGGGATCTCGGTGACGACGATGTTCCAGGTGCCGCGGCCGAGGTCCTCCTTGGTCCAGCGGGCGCGCACGCGAAAGGCGCCGCGGCCGGTGCGGTAGGCCTCGGCGATCGATTCGGCCGAGTCGATCAGGATGCCGCCGGTGGGGAAGTCCGGCCCCTGCACGAAGCTGACGAGCTGCGCCGAGGTCGCCTGCGGGTTGGCGATCAGGTAGAGCGCCGCGTCGCAGAGCTCGGCGGCGTTGTGCGGCGGGATCGAGGTCGCCATGCCGACCGCGATGCCCTGGCTGCCGTTGGCGAGGAGGTTCGGAAACGCCGCCGGCAGGACGGAGGGCTCGTCCTTCTCGCCGTTGTAGGACGGGCGGAAGTCGACCGTGTCCTCGTCGAACCCGTCGAGGATCAGCCGCGCGACCTCGGTGAGCCGCGCCTCAGTGTAGCGGTAGGCGGCCGGGCCGTCGCCGTCGATGTTGCCGAAGTTGCCCTGGCCGTCGACCAGCGGATAGCGCTGCGCGAAGTCCTGGCTCAGCCGAACCAGCGCGTCGTAGATCGCCTGATCGCCGTGCGGGTGGAAATCGCCCATCACGTCGCCGACGATCTTGGCGCACTTCTTGTGCGCGGTGTTCGGATCGAGCCGAAGCAGCCGCATGCCGTAGAGGATGCGGCGGTGCACCGGCTTGAGCCCGTCGCGGGCATCGGGCAGCGCCCGGTGCATGATCGTGGAAAGCGCATAGGCGAGGTAGCGCTCTTCCAGCGCGGACTTCAGCTCGACGCTCTCGATGCCGTCCCCGGTCGGCGGCTCGAAGGGCTGGCCCATCACGGCTCCGTTCTCAGATGTTTCACGTGGAACATAACACGAACATCACGGCGCGGCATCCAGGCCGGCCGCGACGAATCGTGAGCGTTCCTCGGGGACGGGCAGCGCCCGCGGACCCCAGATGTGCTGGGTGAGGAAGTAGCCGGTCAAGGTAAACCCATTCCGCACGTCGTCCGGGCCCTCCAACCGCCCGCCGTCGCGCAGGAAGGCCGGCAGCGCCAGCAGGCGGTCGCGGTAGGGCTCCCCGGCCGAGGCGCTGACGGCGCGCCCGCTCTTCGGCGAGACGTAGATCAGGGCGTCGTTCCCGCCGGTGGCGGCGCAGGCGCCGAGATCGAGGCCGAAGCCGAGCTCGGCCAGGATCGCCAGCTCGAACCGCACCATCAGCACCGGGGCGATCGTGCGGTCGTGCAGGTGGCCGATCAGGACCCGGGCCGCCTCGAACATCTCGGGATGCGGATCGCGCTCGGGCAGCAGGCGCAGCAGGGCGGCGAGGTGGCCGACGCCGTAGAGCGCCAGGCCGGATCCGATCAGCCGCGACAGGGCCGATTCGAGCGGCTCGACCGCGAAGGCGCCGAGGCCGTCGTCGAGCCGCGCGCGCCAGGTCGCGCGGACCAGGTTCCCGGGCTGCAGCACCGGCTGCAACCGGCGCGAACGCCCGCCATGGACGAGGCCGAGATGACGCCCGTGCGCGCGGGTCATCGCCTCGAGGACGACGCCGGTCTCGCCCTGCCTGCGCACGCCGAGCACGAGCGCGTCATCGGTCCACTGCATCCGCCGTACATAGGCGTTTTTGGTGTGCGGCGTGAGGGTGCGTGTTTCCTAGGACTGAAAGCCGCGGTAGCTTCGGGCATTGGGAGAGGTTGCGGGGATTGGATGCTGGTGCGGAATTCGATCTCGGGACCCGATGCGCGTCCCACGCGGCGGGCATTTCGACGGTACGCGCCCATCCTCGCCATCACCGTGATCCTCACCGGTTGCATGGGGCGCGGCGAGGCGCCCTCCCCCGCCGCACAGGCGTCGTCAAAACCCGTCCGCGAGCGCATCGCCGCCCTCGCCCTGCGGCAGGTCGCGTTCGGGTCGGTCTCGCTGCTGCCGGTGCGGTTCGAATCGAGCCGGATCGCCGGGCCGTTCGAGGATGGCGGGCGCACGCTCTACTGCGTGTCGAGCCACATGAAGGGTCGCACCTTCGGCAAGGGCGAGCGACCCAAGGTCGTGATCCGCGAGGACAAGGCGGCGAACGCGCTCACGGCGATCGACGACGACGAGGTCTGCCAGGGCCACCGCACAGAGCCGTTCCCGGAGCTGGAGACCCTGGGCAACGCGAAGGCCGGCACCATCGGGGGCTGATCCGGGTTGTTCCGGCCCCGTCCTTGCTCCCCCGGACCGATGCGAAACACGCCGCTCGCCCTCTCCCTCGACCTGATCGCACGCGCCCACGCCGTTCCCGTCGCC
Source organism: Methylobacterium sp. E-016 (assembly GCF_022829745.1). Taxonomy (NCBI): domain Bacteria; kingdom Pseudomonadati; phylum Pseudomonadota; class Alphaproteobacteria; order Hyphomicrobiales; family Methylobacteriaceae; genus Methylobacterium; species Methylobacterium sp. E-016. The sequence continues at coordinate 70,058 of NZ_JAKSYF010000085.1, read as the reverse complement.
GACGACGAGAGCGCGCTGCAGGTGATGACCGACGAGGAGCTGAAGCCCGGCCTCGACGCGATCATCGAGCAGCGCGGCGGCGCCGACGACCTCTGGGTGTTCGCCTACGGCTCGCTGATGTGGCGGCCGGAATTCGCCTTCGCCGAGAGCCGGATCGGCACGGTGCGCGGCTTCCACCGGCGCTTCTGCCTGCTGCAACGGCGCTTTCGCGGCACGCCGGAGCGGCCCGGCTTCGTGCTCGCGCTGGACCGCGGCGGCTCGTGCCGGGGCGTCGCGTTCCGCTTGGCCGGAACCAACCTGCGCGAGACGCTGATGCCGGTCTGGCGCCGCGAGATGCGCGGGCGCGGCTACGTCGCGCGCTGGCTGCCGGTGGCGACGGCGGCGGGAACGGTCTCGGCGCTGACCTTTCTCGTGAACCGCGCGAGCGACCGCTATTCCGGTCGCCTGACGGAGGCCGAGATCGCCGACCGGATCGCGGTCGCGTGCGGGCATCTCGGGCCGAGCGCCGAGTACCTATTCCGCACGGTCGAGGCCTGCGAGGCGCTCGGCATCCGCGACCGGCACCTCTGGAACCTGCAGGCCCTGGTCGCCGCCCGCCTGGATCTCGGCCCGCCGGTCTCGGGCTGCAAACCGCGATAGGCACGCGGCGGCGAGAGCGGACGCCTGGATCGACGCGGCCTCAGACCCAGGCGCGCTTCAGCGCCGTCACGACGCGGCCGCCGCCATGCTCCGCATCCGGGTTGCGCAACTCGCGCAAGCCCGGCGCCCGGCCCGTCGTCAGGTAGACGACCACCGTCAGCGCCAGCACCACCTTCGTCCGCATCGACCCCGTCCCGCTTGGTTAAGCGAGGCTGTGTAGGATCGGTCGGTTTTGAGGAGGTTGCGCCGGCGCACATCGAGCCGGCTGCGACGGCGTTTACCGGCGAACATGGTTTGCGAAGGATGAAGGCGGCCCTTGCGGCCTAATTCACCTCCACCTGGATCACGCCCGGCACGGCGCGCAGCATCCCCGCGATCTGCGGGGTGGCCTGGTACTTGTCGCGCAGCTTGATCTCGACCTCGCGCTCGCCGCCGTCCAGCAGCAGGATCAACGAGACCTCGCCCTCGCCGCGCATAGCGAGGCGCTGCTGCACGGCGCCGATCGGGCCCTCGTCGCGCAGGTAGATCCGCATGCCCTTCTGGTAACGCGCCACCGCAGCGTCGAGCGGCTCGGCGGCGAGGATCCGGGCGCGCACGTCCTCGCCCTCGAGGTTGGCCTGGAGCTGGAGAACCAGCGGCTGGCCGGGTTCCAGGATCTCGCGGTAATGCCCGAGGCCTTCGGAGAAGATGATCGCCTCGAAATGCCCGGTCTGGTCCGAGAGCGTGACGATGCCGAGCTTGTTGCCGGTCTTGGTGCGGCGCTCGGAACGGTCGAGCACCGAGGCCGCGACCTTGCCGACGCTCGAGGTGCCGGCGCGAACCGAGCGGCAGAACTCGGCCCAGCTCTGTACCCGGAGCTTGCCCAGCAGGTCCTGATACTCGTCGAGCGGGTGCCCCGAGACGAAGAAGCCGATCGCGTCATACTCGCGCTTGAGCTTCTCGGCCATCGGCCAGCCCTCGTAGGCCGGGATGCGCAAGCTCACGTCGGTGGAGGTGACGCCGCCGAACATGTCGGCGATGCCGGCGCTCTCGGCTTCGGCCGCGCCCTGCGCCAGCTTCATCATCGGCTCGACCGCGGCGCAGGCCTTGGCGCGGTCCGGCTCGATGTCGTCCATCGCGCCGGCGGCGACCAGGCTCTCGAGCGTGCGCTTGTTGACGTGGCGCGGGTTGAGCCGGCGGGCGAGGCAGGCGAGATCCTTGAACGGGCGCTCGCCGCGCGCCTCGACGATCGACTTCACCGCCTCGCGCCCGACGCCCTTGATCGCGGCGAGCGCGTAGCGGATGCGCCCGACGCCATTGTCGTCGACATGGACCTCGAAGGTGACGCCGGATGTGTTGATCGAGGGCGGTTCGACGACGATCTTGAGCCGCTGCGCGTCCTGCCGGAATTCGGCGAGCTTGTCGGTGTTGTCCATGTCGAGGTTCATCGCGGCGGCGAGGAACTCGACCGGATGGTTCGCCTTCAGGTAGGCGGTCTGGTAGGTCAGCAGGGCGTAGGCCGCCGCGTGGCTCTTGTTGAAGCCGTAATCGGCGAACTTGGCCAGCAGGTCGAAGATTTCGTTGGCCTTCGGCTTGGTCAGCCCGCGCTCGACGCAGCCCTTCACGAAGCGGTCGCGCTGGGCGTCCATCTCGGCGCGGATCTTCTTGCCCATGGCGCGCCGGAGCATGTCGGCCTCGCCGAGCGAGTAGCCGGCCAGGAGCTTGGCGATCTCCATCACCTGCTCCTGGTAGACGATGATGCCGAAGGTCTCCTTCAGCGCCGGCTCCAACTTGGGATGCGGGTACCACGTCGCCTCGTTGCCGGCGTCGCGACCGAGCTTGCGCTCGCAATAGACCGGGATGTTGGCCATCGGGCCCGGCCGGTAGAGGGCGACGAGCGCGATGATGTCCTCGAAGCGGTCGGCCTGCATCTCGCAGAGCGCCTTGCGCATGCCGGCCGATTCCACCTGGAACACGCCGACCGTCTCGCCCCGGCCCATCGGCTGGTAGGTCTCGGGCTGATCGAGCGGCAGCGCCGCGAGGTCGATCTCGATGCCGCGCTGCTTGAGCAGGTCCGTGCAGCACCTGAGCATCGTCAGCGTCTTGAGGCCGAGGAAGTCGAACTTCACCAGGCCCGCGGCCTCGACCCACTTCATGTTGAACTGGGTCACCCGCATCCCGGTCTTCGGGTCGCGGTAGAGCGGCACCAGCTGCTCCAGCGGCCGGTCGCCGATGACGACGCCTGCCGCGTGGGTCGAGGCGTGGCGGTGCAGGCCCTCGAGCTTCTTGGCGATCTCCATGAGGCGAGCCACGATCGGCTCCTCCTCGATCGCCTGCTGCAGCTTCGGCTCGCCCTCGATCGCCTGGACCAGGGTCACGGGATTGGCCGGGTTCTGCGGCACCAGCTTGGTCAGCTTGTCGACCTGCCCGTAGGGCATCTCGAGCACGCGGCCGACGTCGCGCAGCACCCCGCGCGCCTGCAGCGTGCCGAAGGTGATGATCTGCGCCACCTGCTCGTGGCCGTAGCGCTCCTGCACGTACTGGATCACGCGCTCGCGCCCCTCGACGCAGAAGTCGATGTCGAAGTCCGGCATCGAGACGCGCTCGGGGTTGAGGAAGCGCTCGAACAGCAGGCCGAAGCGCAGCGGGTCGAGGTCGGTGATCAGCAGCGCGTAGGCGACGAGCGAGCCCGCGCCCGAGCCGCGGCCCGGGCCGACGGGGATGTCGTGGTCCTTGGCCCACTTGATGAAGTCGGAGACGATCAGGAAGTAGCCCGGGAACTTCATCCCGACGATGACGTCGAGCTCGAAGGCCAGGCGGTCGCGGTAGGCCTGCTCGGTGAAGCCCTCGCACGGCCCGTGCTGCTTCAGGCGCAGGGCGAGGCCGGCCTCGGCCTGGCGGCGCAGCTCGGTCGGCTCGTCGGCCGCGACCTCCACCGGCACCGAGGGCGCGGCGTCGGCGAGCGCGTCCTGCATCGGCGCGGTCCCGCCCGCCGCCACCCGCGAAAAGTTCGGCAGGATCGGCTTGCGGGTGCGGACGCGGACCGCGCAGCGCATCGCGATCTCGACCGTCGCCTGCAGGGCGTCCGGCAGGTCGGCGAACAGCTCGGCCATCTCGGCCCGGGATTTGAAGCCGTGGCGCGCGGTGAGCTTGCGGCGGCGGTCGTCGGAGACGACGCGCCCGTCGGCGATCGCGAGCAGCGCGTCGTGGGCGTCGTAGTCGCCCGCCTTGCCGAAGAACGGCTCGTTGGCGGCGGCGATCGACAGGCCGTCGCGGTCGGCCATGCGCAGCAGCTCGGCCTCGATCCGACCCTCGTCGTCGAGGCCGTGGCGCTGGAGCTCGACGTAGAGCCGGCCCTCGCCGAAGGTGGTGCGCAGGGCGGCGAGCCGCGCCTCGGCGAGGTCGGGGCGGCCGGCGCGCAGCGCCGCGTCGAGCGGGCCGGTGAAGCCGCCGGTGAGCGCGATCAGGCCCGCCGACGATTCGGCGAGCGCCGCGGCGCTCACGCAGGGCGCCTCGCCGAGCCCGGTGTCGAAGTAGGCGCGGCTCGCCAGCCGCAGCAGGTTGCCGTAGCCGGTCTCGTCCTGCGCCAGCACGACGAGGCTGCCGGCGGGCCGCGCCACCCGTGCCATCGGGTCGACGGCCTCGAACGCCACCGAGAGCTGCATCCCGGCGATCGGCTGGATGCCGCTGCCGGCGGCCTTCTCGGAAAACTCGAGCGCGCCGAACAGATTGTTGGTGTCGGTCAGCGCCAGCGCCGGCTGGTGGTCGGCCAGAGCCGACTTGACGATGTCGCCCACCTTGAGGGCGCCCTCGAGCAGGGAATAGGACGAGTGGACGTGGAGGTGGACGAATCCGACCTCCTTGAGCTGGCGCGCCATGACGGTCCTTGTGCGGGTGCCCCAGAGATCCGTCCTTCGGCCGCAGGAGTCGATGGCCGGCAGGCCGCGATTGCCGATATCCACCGCCGATGTGGCGTTTCGGACGCGCGGCCTGCGACCGATTATCCTGTGCACGGGCAGTCCGGCCGCCCGCGCCGAAGGCATCCCTCAACGGATCGGGGCCAAGGCTACCGCCCAACCCGCCACCGCGACCGCGAGCAGCCCGAAGGCCATGAACTCCGCGACGCCGACCAGAACCATCCGCTTGAGCATGTCGGGCACTCCGTTTCAATGACCCTACTTTGTTCCTGTTTTGTTCCATGTAAAGCGCGAGCGTCGGCGACCTAGCGATAGGGTTGACGAAACGTGAAGCCCGAAGCGCTTCATCGCGGCCGGACCCCTCAGGCGGGATCGCCGACCTCGGGCATGGTCCTGCGAACGCCGGGCGGGGGATGGCGTCCGTCGCCCCGCTCCGCCCGCGGCGCCCTACAGGTAAAGGAGGCAGGCGAGCAGGAAGACGCTCTCGACGAGGAGCACCAGGAAGATGATCATCGTCACGGCGGGATCCCGACCGACGAGGGAGCGCGCTGTGATCGGCTCGGACACGACGGGCACTCCGCTTTCTGGGGGCGCGGCGGCTCCTCGCGGCATGGAAGCCTGACGCGCTGCCGCGACGAAAAGCACCTTCGCCGGGAGGTCGGGGGACGTTGACCGGCGAAGGTGCCGCCGGAGGAGAAACGCTGTCCCGGCCCGCCGTGAATGCCATCGATCGGACGGGCGAGCCTTCACGCACGTTAAGTCTTTTATAGATTTTCCAAGCGTCGATCTGCAACATTTCCGGCGTCACAGCGAGCGAATGCTTGCCTCTGTACCAAACGGAGCCTTCGTTCGACAGCACGGAGCGGCCGCGCCGTCGTAGCGCCGATCGCCGTGGGAACGTCGGTTCAAGGTTTCGGTACGCCGGGCGGTCGTGGACGGGGGCGCCGATCTGTCAGGGCCGGCCGGGTTGGGGCTTGTGGCCCGATTCGAAGCGGGAGTACGCTCGGACCGCCCAGCCACGCGACGACGTCGGCGGGCTCAGGGAGTGGAACATTGGATTTTTCCCCGTCCTCGACGCAGGAGCTCTGGCTCAAGCGCGTGCGCGACTTCATGGCCGCCGAGGTCTATCCGGCGCTCGACGCCGTGAAGGCCGAGACGGCACAGTCCGTGCCCGACCGCTGGGCGCCCTCCGCGGCGATCGAGGGCCTGAAGGCGAAGGCGCGCGCGGCGGGCCTGTGGAACCTGTTCCTGCCGCCCTCGCCCGAGCACGACACCGATGCGTTCCACGGCGCCGGGCTGACGAATCTCGACTACGCGCGCTGCGCCGAGGAGATGGGCCGGGTGGCCTGGGCCTCGGAAGTGTTCAACTGCTCGGCCCCCGACACCGGCAACATGGAGGTGCTGCACCGCTACGGCAGCCCGATGCACAAGGAGCGCTGGCTCAAGCCGCTGATGGCGGGCGAGATCCGCTCCGCCTTCCTGATGACCGAGCCCGAGGTCGCCTCGTCGGACGCGACCAACATCGCGACCTCGATCCGCCGCGACGGCGACCATTACGTGATCAACGGCCGCAAGTGGTGGTCGACCGGCGTCGGCGACCGGCGCTGCAAGGTCGCGATCGTGATGGGCAAGACCGACCCCGACGCCCCGCGCCACCAACAGCAATCGCAGATCTTCGTGCCCCTCGACGCGCCCGGCGTCGAGATCAAGCGCCTGCTCTCGGTGTTCGGCTACGACGAGGCCCCGCACGGCCACGCCGAGGTCACCTTACGCGACGTGCGCGTGCCGGCCGAGAACCTGATCCTCGGCGAGGGCCGCGGCTTCGAGATCGCGCAGGGGCGCCTCGGCCCGGGCCGAATCCACCACTGCATGCGCACTATCGGCGCGGCCGAGGCCGCCCTCGAGGCGATGGTGCGGCGCCTGCTCGCGCGCACCGCCTTCGGCAAGCGGCTGGCCGACCAGTCGGTGTGGGAGCAGCGCGTCGCCGAGGCCCGCATCGACATCGAGATGACGCGCCTGCTCTGCCTGAAGGCGGCGGACATGATGGACAAGGTCGGCGCCAAGGCGGCCAAGCTCGAGATCGCGATGATCAAGGTCGCCGCCCCGCGCATCGCGCTAAAGGTGCTCGACGACGCGATCCAGGTCCATGGCGGCGCCGGCGTCTCCGACGACTTCGACCTCGCCCGCACCTACGCCCACATCCGCACCCTGCGGCTCGCCGACGGGCCGGACGAGGTCCACAACCGCTCGATCGCCCGCCTCGAATTCGCCCGGCAAAGCAACGCGGGTCCCGCCGCGTGAGCGGGACGGGGGATTCCGCCTTCGCCGGCACCAAGGCGGTCGACCCACGCCACCGGATCGACGAGGGCGCCCTGGCGGCCTGGATGGCGGAGCACGTCGCCGGGTTCGACGGCCCGCTGACGCTGCGCCAGTTCAAGGGCGGCCAGTCGAACCCGACCTACCGGGTCGAGACCCCGGGGGGCGCCTACGTGCTGCGGCGCAAGCCCTTCGGCCCGCTGCTGCCCTCGGCCCACGCGGTCGAGCGCGAGTACCGCCTGATCCGGGCGCTGCACGGCACCGGCTTCCCGGTGCCGCGGGCGGACGCCCTGTGCGAGGATGCCGGCGTCATCGGCGCGGCCTTCTACGTGATGGAGGCGGTCGAGGGTGCCGTGCACTGGGATGCGGCCCTGCCGGAGCTTCAGCCGGCGCAGCGGCGCGACGTCTACGCGGGCATGATCACGACCCTCGCCCGCCTGCACCGGGCCGACCCCACCGCGATCGGGCTCGGCGATTACGGCCGGCCGGGCAACTACTTCGCCCGCCAGGTCGACCGCTGGACCAAGCAGTACCGCGCCGCCGAAGGCGACCGGCTCGAGGCGGCCGAGCGGCTGATCGCCTGGCTGCCGCGGACCGTGCCGGAGCAGGACCGGGTCTCGATCGTCCACGGCGACTTCCGCCTCGACAACATGATCTTCGCCCATGGCCGGGTCGCCGCGGTGCTGGACTGGGAGCTGTCGACGCTGGGCGATCCGCTCGCCGACTTCAGCTACCTTCTGATGCACTGGGTGCTGCCGGCGGACGGCCGCAGCGCGCTCGGCGGGCTCGATCTCCACGCGCTCGGCATCTTGACGCAGGACGAGGCGGTGGCGCTCTACTGCCGCGAGACCGGTCGCGACGGCCTGCCCGACCTGAACTGGTACTTCGCCTACAACCTGTTCCGCCTCGTCGGCATCCTCCAGGGCATCGCCGGCCGGATGAAGGCCGGCACCGCCGCGAGCGAGCACGCCGCCGACATGGCCGCCCGCGTGCCGAAGCTCGCCGACGCCGCGTGGTCGTTCGCCGTGAAAGCCGGGGCCTGACCGCGATGGCGCGCGTCGTCGTGGTGACGGGCGCAGCCCAGGGCATCGGCCGGGCGCTGTGCGAGCGCTTCGCCGCCGACGGCGCCACGGTGATCGCCGCCGACGTCGACGCGGCCGGCGCCGCCGAGACCGCGGCGCGCATCGGCGGCGTCGCCGCGACCTGCGACGTCGGCGCGGCCGAGAGCGTCGCCGACCTCGTCGCGCGGACGATCCGGGAGCACGGGCCGGTCGACGTCTATTGCTCGAATGCCGGCATCCTGCTGCGCGACCCCGATCCCGAGAATGCGGCCTCCGCGCCCGATGCCGATTGGGCGCGCGCCTGGGCGGTTAACGTGATGGCCCACGTCCACGCGTCGCGCGCGCTGCTGCCGGATTGGATCGCCCGACGCGCGGGGACCTTCCTCGCCACGGTCTCTGCGGCCGGCCTGCTCAGCCAGATCGGCAGCGCGACCTATTCCACCACCAAGCACGCCGCCCTCGGCTTCTGCGAGCACCTCGCGATCACCCATCGCGACCATGGCATCCGCGTCGCCGCGCTCTGCCCGCAGGGGGTCGACACCGCGATGGTGCGCGGCGCCTCGGCGCGCGAGCCGGCGCTCCTCGACGGGCTGCTCAGCCCCGAAGCGGTGGCGGAGGCGGCGTTCGCCGGCCTCGCCGAGGGCCGCTTCCTGATCCTGCCGCACCCGCAGGTCGCCGGTTACGTGCGCCGCAAGGCCGACGACCACGACCGCTGGATCGGCGGCATGGCCAAGCTCAGACGCGCGAGAGGATGATCCGATGTCGCTGTTCGATCTCACCGGCAAGGTCGCCGTCATCACCGGCTCGTCCCGCGGGATCGGGCGCGCCATCGCGCTCCGCATGGCCGAGCAGGGCGCGCGGGTGGTGGTGTCGTCGCGCAAGCGCGAGGCCTGCGACGCGGTCGTCGCCGAGATCGAGGCGGCGCACGGCGCCGGCCGCGCCATCGCGGTGCCGGCCAGCATCTCGGTGAAGGAGGACCTCGTCCGTTTGATCGGCGAGACCAACGACCGTTTCGGCGCGGTCGACACACTGGTCTGCAACGCCGCGAGCAACCCGTATTACGGGCCGCTGGCCGACATCAAGGACGAGCAGTTCACCAAGATCCTGTCGAACAACATCGTCTCGAACCACTGGCTGATCCAGCTGGTGGCGCCGGCGATGATCGCCCGGCGCGACGGCGCGATCGTCATCGTTTCCTCGATCGGCGGCCTCAAGGGCTCGCCGGTGATCGGCGCCTACAACGTCTCGAAGGCGGCCGACATGCAGCTCGCGCGGAACTACGCGGTCGAGTACGGCCCGCACAACGTCCGGGTGAACTGCATCTGCCCCGGCCTCGTCCGCACCGACTTCGCCCGCGCCCTGTGGGAGGATCCGAAGGTCCTGGAATCCGCGACCTCGCTCGCGCCTTTGCGCCGCATCGGCGAGCCCGACGAGATCGCCGGTGCGGCGATCTTCCTCGCCTCGGCCGCGGGGCGGTTCACGACGGGCCAGGCCATCGTGGTGGACGGCGGCGTGACGATCGCCAGCGGGGCGATCGGGTAGACGCCGCGCATTGCCCTCCCCCCTCTGCGGGGGAGGGAGACGCGGGTTCTACGCCATATTCCGTGCCGCTCTATCGTACCCGGCGAAGCTCCCGCCCTCGGCGACCAGCTTCTCCAGCAGGGAAGAGGGCGCGAATTCCGGCCCGTGCTCCGCCTCGAAGGTCTTCATCCGGTCGAGGATCTTGCCGAGGCCGATGCCGTCGGCCCAGTGCATCGGGCCGCCGGTGTAGACCGGCCAGCCGTAGCCGTTGATCCAGACCGTATCGATGTCGGAGGCGCGCAAAGCCTTGCCCTCCTCGAGGATCTTCGCGCCCTCGTTCACCATCGGATAGAGGCAGCGCTCCAGGATCTCCTGGTCGGTGACGGTGCGGCGGGCGATGCCCTTGCGCTCGGAGACGTCACGGATCACCGCCTCGACCGCATCCGAGGGCGAGGGCTTCCGGTTCTCGTCGTAATCGTAGAAGCCGCGACCGGTCTTCTGCCCCCGGCGGTCCTGCTCGCACAGGATGTCGCGCACGCTCTCGCCCTTCGAGGTTTCCGCCGACCAGCCGATGTCGAGGCCGGCCAGATCGCTCATCGCGAACGGTCCCATCGGCAGGCCGACGCCCTCCACCACCCGGTCGACGTCCTGCGGCAGGGCGCCTTCGAGGATCAGCTTGTTCGCCTCGCGCTGGCGCTGCTCCAGCATGCGGTTGCCGACGAAGCCGTGGCAGACGCCGACCAGCACCGCGACCTTGCCGATCCGGCGCCCGAGCGCCATCGCGGTGGCGATCACGTCGGGCGCGGTCTCGGCGCCGCGCACCACCTCGAGCAGGCGCATGACGTTGGCCGGCGAGAAGAAGTGCATCCCGATCACGTCCTGCGGGCGCCGGGTCATGCCGGCGATCACGTCGATGTCGAGGTAGGAGGTGTTGGAGGCGAGGATCGCGCCGGGCTTGGCGATGGCGTCGAGCGTCCGGAAGATCGTGCGCTTGAGATCCATGTCCTCGAACGCCGCCTCGATGATCAGGTCGCAGCCGGCCAGGTCCGCGAAGTCGAGGCTGTCGGTGAGCAGCGCCATGCGGGTCTCGACGTCGGCGGCGGTGATGCGTCCCTTCTTCGCCGAGCCGTCGTAGTTCCGGCGGATCGTCTTCAGCCCGCGCTCCAACGCCTCGGCCTTGGCCTCGACGATCGTCACCGGGATGCCGGCGTTGAGGAAGTTCATGCTGATGCCGCCGCCCATGGTGCCGGCGCCGATGATGCCGACGCGGGCGACCGGGCGGGTCGGGACGTCCTTGCCGAGGCCCGGGATCTTGGCGGCCTCGCGCTCGGCGAAGAAGACGTGGCGCTGGGCGATCGACTGCGCGCCGTGCATCAGCCGCTCGAAGGTCTCGCGCTCGAAGACGATGCCCTCCGCGAACGGCCTGTTGCAGGCCGCCTCGACGCAGCGGATGCAGGCCTCGGGCGCCTCGAAGCCGCGGAACTTCTTGGCGTTCGCCTTGCGGAAGGCGTCGAACAGGGCGGGGTCGTCGCGCCCTTCCGCGATGCGGTCGTCGCGGTCGCGGATGCGGGGCGAGGCCTGTCCCTCGGCGAGGATGCGCTCGGCGAAGGCGGTCGCGTCGGCGACCAGCGTGTCCGCGCCGGTCAGCGCATCGAGCAAGCCCATCGCGTGCGCCGCCTTCGCGCCGACGGGCTGGCCCGAGGTGATGATTTCCAGGGCCTTCTGCGGGCCGACCACACGGGGCAGGCGCTGCGTGCCGCCGGCGCCGGGGACGAGGCCGAGCTTCACCTCCGGCAGGCCGAGCTTCGCCGAGGGCGTCGCCACGCGGTGGTGGCAGGCCAGCGCCAGCTCGAGCCCGCCGCCGAGCGCCTGCCCGTGGATCGCCGCGACCACCGGCTTGAACGAGGTCTCGACGATGTCGAGCAGCTCGCCGAGCCCCATGCCGCGGGGCGGCTTGCCGAACTCGGTGATGTCGGCGCCGCCGGAGAACAGCTTGCCCGAGCCGGTGAGCACGATCGCCCCGACCTCCGCATCCGCCCCGGCTTCCGCGATCCGGTCGCGCAGGCCCTCGCGGACGGCCGCGCCGAGCGCGTTCACCGGCGGCGAGGCGAGCGTGATGACGGCGACGCGGCCGTCGCGGCGGAGGGTGGTCGGGGTGTCGGTCATGCTGGCTTCCTCATCGTGCGCCGCGTCCGGCCGGGTCCGGGCGTCGGCGGTTTTCGAGATCGGGGTTCGGTCGCGCGGGCCGGCGTCAGCCCGCGACGATGCCGCGCGTCCGCAGGTCGGCGATATGCTCCGAATCGAGGCCGAGTTCCGCGAGCAGCGCGCGCGTGTGCTCGCCGAGGCCCGGCGGCGGCCGGCGCACCGGGGGACGGGCTCCGTCGAGGCGGTAGGGCGGCGCGAGGATGGGCGATCGTCCCGCATGCAGCATGTGCGCTTCGGCCGTCCGATCGGAACGGAATGCCTCGTGCAGGCCGGCGACCTCGCCGCAGGGAATGCCCGCGTCCCGGAGCGCCGCGATCAGCGTCGCCCGCGGGATGCGCGCGAGCTCGCGGTCGATCTCGGGCGCGAGCCGGTCGCGGTGGCGCGAGCGGCCGAGGTTGGTCGCGTAGTCCGGATCGACCGCGAGGTCCTCCCGGCCGATCACCGTGCAGAAGCGGCGGTACTGGCCGTTGTTGCCGACGGTGATGACCAGGGGGCCGTCGGCCGCCTCGAACACGCCGTAGGGCACGATCGCCGGGTGCGCGTTGCCGACCCGCTCGGGGTCGCGCCCGAGCGCGAGCGCCGCGAGGCCGACATAGGAGGTCAGGCTGAGGCCGGAATCGTAGAGCGCCATCTCGACGTGGCGGCCGCGCCCGGTGCGGTGGCGCTGAAGGAGCGCCGCGAGCACCGCCTGGGCCGCATACTGGCCGGTGAACAGATCGACGGCCGCGACGCCGAACTTCAGCGGAGGCTCGTCCGGGCGGCCGTTCAGCGCCATGAGGCCCGCCTCGCCCTGCACCACGAGGTCGTAGCCCGGGCGTTCCGCCTCCGGCCCGTCGCCGACGTAGCCGGCGACCGAGCAGTAGATCAGCCCCGGGTTCTCCGCCGACAGGCGGTCGTAGCCGAGCCCGAGCCTGTCGGCGCCGCCCCGCTTGAAGTTCTGGATCAGCACGTCGCAGCCGGCCGCGATCCTTCGGGCCAGCGCCGCACCCTCCTCGGACGCCAGGTCGAGGCCGAGCGAGCGCTTGTTGCGGTTCACGCTGTCGAAATACGTCGTGTTGCCGGGGCTCGTGGCGACGCCCCAGTCGCGGGTGTCGTCGCCGCGGGTCGGATGCTCGACCTTGATCACGTCGGCGCCGAGATCGCCCAGCACCTGCCCGCACCACGGCCCGGCGAGCACCCGCGACAGGTCGAGGACGCGGATGCCCGCCAACGGCAGGTCCGGTTCCGTCGTCCGCTCCATCGGCTCCTCCTGGCCCCGTGTCCGGCACGTCTGCGGCGCCGCTCGACACCGGTCCGCCCGTTCCAGTTTCGAAAAACCGGTATGTTCGGTTGACACCGCCCGGCATCGGCATAGATCGAATTTCGCAATCATGGAACAGCGGCCCGCACGAGGCCGCGTCTGGGAGGTTGGCGTGTCGCATCAGGCGATCCGGGAGACCGAGCCGACGGCGGAGTCGCGGGCACAGGCCTGGGCACGCCGTTTCCCGGATGCCTGCGACTGGGACGGCCCGGTCGAGATCGGCACCATCCCAGACCTGCTGGCAGCGGGCGTCACCGCGGCGAAGGGCCCGGCCTTCGATTTCCGCGGACGCGCGATCGGCTTTCCCGAATTCGCCGACCACGTCGAGGCGGTTGCCGCCGGCCTGATCGATCGCGGGCTGACGCCCGACGCCACGATCGGCCTCCACCTGCCGAACACCCCGTTCCACCCGGTCGCTTTTTTCGCGGCGGCTCGGGCCGGCCTGCGGGTGGTGCACCTGTCCGGTCTCGATGCGCCGCGCGAACTCGCGCACAAGCTCGGCACCACCCGCGCGCGCGTCCTCGTCACCACCAACCTCCCGGGCTTCCTGCCGGTGGCGCTGAAGCTCCTCGACGAGGGCGCCGTCGACACCCTGCTCGTCGGCGACGACGCGGAATGGGGCGCCTCGACGGTGTCCGAGCCGCTGCCGATCCCCGAGCGCCCGGGCGTCGTGACCCTGTCGGCCCTGCGCCGGGCTCCGCGTCCGGCGGCCTGGCCGCAGCGCAAGCCCTCCGACGTGATGCTGCTGCAGTTCACCGGCGGCACCACCGGGCTGCCGAAGGCGGCGATGCTGACCCACGGCAACCTCACGGCTTCCGTCTCGATGTACCGGCTCTGGACCGACGACGGGGACGAGGGCGAGGCCTCGGCCCGCACCGTCTGCGTGCTGCCGCTCTTCCACATCTACGCGCTGACGACGGTGCTGCTGCGCGGCATCCGCGGCGGCACCCAGATCCTGCTGCGCCAGCGCTTCGACCTGGACGAGATCATCGCCGACATCGAGGTCCGCCGCGCCACGGCGCTGCCGGGCGTGCCGACAATGTGGTTCGCGCTGCTGAACCGCCCCGGCATCGAGGCGGTGGACTTCTCGTCGCTGCGCTCGTGCATGAGTGGCGGGGCGCCCCTGCCCTTCGACGTGATGAGCCGCCTCAGCCGGCTGATGGGCGTGAACCTCGCCGTCGGCTGGGGCATGACCGAGACCGCGCCGGCGGGCACCCGCCTGCCGCGGGCGGGGGAGCGCCGCCCCGGCGTGATCGGCATTCCGCTGAAGGGCGTCGACATGCGCGTCGTCTCCCTCGACGAACCGTCGGTGGAGGTGCCGAGGGGCGAGACCGGCGAGATCGCGATCCGCGGGCCGAACGTCTTCGTCGGCTACTTCGAGCAACCCGACGCCACCGCGGACGCGTTCCGCGACGGCTGGTTCCTCACCGGGGACATCGGGCGGGTGGACGAGAACGGCCTGTTCGACCTGGTCGACCGGCGCAAGAACATGATCATCTCCGGCGGCTACAACGTCTATCCGGTGCAGATCGAGAGCGCGATCTACGAGCACCCCGCCGTCGCCGAGACGATCGTCATCGGCGTGCCCTGCGCGTACCGCGGGCAGGCGGCCAAGGCCTTCGTCACCCTGAAGCCCGGCGCCGAGCGCTTCAGCCTCGACGCGCTCAACGACTTCCTCGGCAGCCGCATCGGCCGCCACGAGATCCCGCGGGCGCTCGAGTTCCGGGACGCCCTGCCCCGCAGCCCGGCGGGCAAGCTGCTCGCCAGCGTGCTCGTCGCCGAAGAGCGCGCGAAGACCGGAGCCGACCCTGCATGACCGACGCCGTCATCGTCTCGACCGCCCGCACGCCGATCGGCAAGGCGTTCCGCGGCGCGCTGAACCTCACCGACGGCGCCGATCTCGGCGCGCACGCGATCCGCGCCGCCGTCGAGCGCGCGCGCGTCGAGCCGGGCGAGGTCGAGGAGGTGGTCCTCGGTTGCGGCTACCCGGAGAACGCCACGGGCGGCAACGTCGCGCGGCACGCGAGCCTCGTCGCCGGCATCCCGGTCGGGTCGGCCGGCGTGACCGTGTCGCGGTTCTGCGCCTCGGGCCTGGAGGCGATCGCCAGCGCCGCCCGCCGCGTCATCCTCGACGGCGTCCCTGTGGCGGTGGCCGGGGGCCTCGAATCGATCAGCCTCGTGCAGCCGAATGTGCAGAAGGAGCTGACCCGGAACGATTGGCTGCTGGCGCACCTGCCGGCGATCTACATGCCGATGATCGAGACCGCCGACATCGTCGCCGGGCGCTACGGCATCTCGCGCGAGGCGCAGGATGCGTTCGCGCTCGAAAGCCAGCGCCGCACCGCGGCGGCGCAGGAGCGGGGCCTGTTCGACGACGAGATCGTGCCGATCTCCGCGATGATGTCGGTCACCGACAAGGCCACGGGCGAGACCCGCACCGTCGAGACCCGGCTCGCCAAGGACGAGGGCAACCGCCCCCACACGACGCTGGAAGGCTTGGCCAAGCTCAAGCCCGTGCGCGGCGAGCACGCGTTCGTCACCGCCGGCAACGCCAGCCAGCTCTCGGACGGCGCGTCCGCCTGCGTGGTGATGTCGGGGGCGGAGGCGGCGCGGCGCGGTTTGGCCCCGCTCGGCAGCTTCCGCGGGTTCGCCTCGGCCGGCTGCGGCCCCGACGAGATGGGCATCGGCCCGGTCTTCGCCGTGCCGCGCCTGCTCGAACGCCACGGGCTCAAGGTCGCCGACGTCGACCTGTGGGAGCTGAACGAGGCCTTCGCCAGCCAGTCGCTCTATTGCCGCGACACGCTCGGGATCGATCCCGAGCGGGTCAACGTCAACGGCGGCGCGATCAGCGTCGGCCACCCCTTCGGCATGAGCGGCGCCCGCCTCGTCGGCCACGCCCTGCTCGAGGGCCGGCGGCGCAAGGCGCGCTACGCCGTCGTCACCATGTGCGTGGCCGGCGGCATGGGCTGCGCCGGCCTCTTCGAGATCGCCGCCTAGCGATCCGCGACGATCAGGAGACACCGATGGACCTGCGCTACACCGCCGACGAGATCGCGTTCCGCGACGAGGTCCGCAGCTTCTGCCGCGAGAAGATCCCGGCCGAGATCCGGCGCAAGGTCTCGGAAGGCCGCGGCCTCGGCAAGGACGACGTCGTCACGTCCCAGCGTATCCTGAACGCGCGCGGCTGGGCCGTGCCGCACTGGCCCAAGGAATGGGGCGGCCAGGATTGGACGCCGATCCAGCGCTACATCTACACCGAGGAGCTGCTGCAGGCGGCGGTGCCGCTGCCGCAGCAGTTCAACTGCTACATGTTCGGCCCGGTGCTCGCGACCTTCGGCAACCAGGAGCAGAAGCAGCGCTTCCTCGCGCGGGCGGCCAATCTCGACGATTGGTGGTGCCAGGGCTTCTCCGAGCCCGGCGCCGGCTCCGACCTCGCCTCGCTCAAGACCAAGGCGGTGCGGGACGGCGACCACTACGTCGTCGACGGCCAGAAGACCTGGACGACGCTGGGCCAGCATGCCGACTGGATCTTCTGCCTCGTGCGCACCGACATGGAGGCGAAGAAACAGCGCGGCATCTCCTTCCTCGTGATGGACATGACGTCGCCCGGCATCACCGTGCGCCCGATCATCACCCTGGAGGGGCGCCACGAGGTCAACGAGGTGTTCTTCGATTCCGTGCGCGTGCCGGTCGAGAACCTGATCGGCGAGGAGAACAGGGGCTGGGACTACGCGAAATTCCTGCTTGCCAACGAGCGCACCGGCATCGCCCGCATCGGCCTGACCAAGGAGCGCATCCAGCGCATCAAGCGCCTCGCCAAGGAGATGCCCTCCGGCGCCGGCTCGATGTGGGACGACGGCGATTTCCGCGGACGGGTCGCCGAGGTCGAGATCGAGCTGAAGGCGCTCGAGATCACGCAGATGCGGGTCGCGGCCAAGCAGGGCCGCGCCGATTCGGTGCAGCCCGACCCGGCCTCCTCGCTCCTGAAGATCCGCGGCTCGCAGCTGCAGCAGGCGGCGACCGAGCTGCTGGTGGAGCTCGCAGGGCCGTTCTCGCTCGCCGCGCCCCAGCGCGGCGCCGGCGCCAACAACCCGCCCGGCGGCTTCGACTGGGTCGACGCGGCCGCGCCGAGCTACTTCAACAACCGCAAGGTCTCGATCTACGGCGGCTCGAACGAGATCCAGCACAACGTCATCGCCAAGGGCATCTTGGGCTTGTGAGACCTCCCGCAGGACGCACTGCGCCGCCCTCTCCCGTTCGGGAGAGGGTTGGGGAG
Organism: Methylobacterium sp. E-016; assembly: GCF_022829745.1. Classification (NCBI taxonomy): domain Bacteria; kingdom Pseudomonadati; phylum Pseudomonadota; class Alphaproteobacteria; order Hyphomicrobiales; family Methylobacteriaceae; genus Methylobacterium; species Methylobacterium sp. E-016. The sequence continues at coordinate 52,844 of NZ_JAKSYF010000085.1, read as the reverse complement.
AGGGATGCGAGGTCGCAGGAAAGACCTGGAGCCCTCACCCTGTCCCTCTCCCGCACGGGAGAGGGGACCCGCGTTTCTCTCGGAAGCCTCTTCGCGGCTTCGAACGGATGACACCATGGACTTCGATTTCAGCGGCGAGCAGAACCTGTTGCGCGACAGCGTCGAGCGCTTCTGCGCCGACGGCTACCCGTCGCTGGAGGCGCGCCAGGCCCGGGCCCGCGAGCCTCTGGGGTTCTCCGAGCCGAGCTGGGGCAAGCTCGCCGAACTCGGCGTCTGCGGCCTGCCCTTCTCCGAGGAGGATGGCGGGTTCGGCGGCGGCGCCGTCGAGACGATGATCGTGATGGAGGCGATCGGCCGTAACCTCGCGGTCGAGCCGTTCTTCGCCAGCGGCGTGCTCGGCTCCACCGCGATCCGGCTCGGCGCCGATTCGGCCCAGAAGGCGCGCTGGCTCCCCGGGATCGTGGAGGGTTCGACCCGCCTCGCCCTCGCCCAGACCGAGCGGCAGTCCCGCTACGACCTTCACGATGTCGCGACCAGGGCCCGCCGCGACGGCTCGGGCTTCGTGCTCGACGGGCAGAAGAGCGTCGTGCTGAACGCCGATTCCGCCGGCTTGATCGTCGTCAGCGCCCGAGTCTCGGGCGAGCGCCGCGACCCGCACGGGATCGGCCTGTTCGTGGTGCCGGCCGATGCGCCGGGCGTCACCATCGAGCCCTATCCGACCCAGGATGGCGGCCGGGCCGCGGAGGTGACCTTCGCCGGCGTGGCCGTCGATGGCGGCGACGTGCTCGGCGATTCCGAGGGCGGCCTGCCGCTGCTGGTGCGCGTCGCCGAGCATGGGATCGCGGCGCTGGCGGCCGAGGCCCTCGGCTCGATGTCGGCGCTGCATGCGCTGACCGTCAATTACCTCAAGACGCGCAAGCAGTTCGGCGTCACGGTCGGCAGCTTTCAGGCGCTGCAGCACCGGGCGGTCGACATGCTGATCGCCCTCGAGCAAGCGCGCTCCATGGCGATCTACGGGGCGATGATGGTCAAGGCCGGCGATGCCGCCGAGCGTGCCGCCGCCCTGTCGGCGGTGAAGGTGCAGGTCAACAAGGCGTGCCGCTTCCTCGGCCAGGAAGCGGTCCAGCTCCACGGCGGCATCGGCATGACCATGGAGTACATCGGCGCGCACCACTTCAAGCGCCTGGCGATGATCGAGTACCAGCTCGGCGACACGCCCTACCACCTGCGCCGCGTCGCCGACGACGGCGGCCTGATCGCGGGCTGACGCGATCCGAGAACCCCGGGGACGCGTTAGTCGGCGGCCGCGTGGATCCCCATGAACAGCGGGCGCACGAAGATCTCGGCCGCATCGGCGCCGGCGACGTCGCACCAGCGGTCGAGGTCGGAGGCGGCGTCGATCATGCTGCTCACCACCTGCGCGGCGATCGACGGGTCGACGGCGCGGATCGAGCCGTCGGCGATGCCGTCGCCGATCGGGAAGGCCAGGCGCTCCCACAGGCGGCGCATGGTCAGCGGGATCTCGGCGCGCAGGGTGTCCGGCAGGGCGCCGACGGCGGTGCAGCGCAGGAGCGGGCCGCCCTCGGAGACCTGATGGCGCATCAGCGCACGGGCGCAGGCGGTGATCCGAGTCCAGCCGGTGCCGCCGGCCGCCTCGGCCGCCTCCTGCTCCCGGCGCAGGATGGCGAAGGTGCGCGCGAAGCACTGGGCGATCAGGTCGTCCTTGTTGTCGTTGTGATGGTAGAACGAGCCCTTGGTGACGCTGAGCCGCGCCGAGATCTTCTCAACCGAGGCGCCGCGATAGCCTTCCTCGTTGATCAGCGCCGTCGCCGCCCGCAGGAACGGCTCGGTCGGGTCGCCCTGGGCCGTGATCGGGTCCGGTGCGTCGCCGCTCCAGCGGCTCTCCGGGCTCGCCAAGCCGTGCAGCAGGAGATCGGCGATCCGCGCCCCGACGCGGGGGTAATCCGCCGCCTCGTAGCGGTCGATCCAGGCGCGGACCGTGTGCACCACCGAAACGACGAGGTGCGTCCGTGCCCGCAACGCGTCGCGGTCGAGGCCGGGGAAGGCGGCCTCGGGGAAGAACGCGGCGCGCGCCTGCCGGAAGAAGGCGTTGTAGGCGGCGTAGACCGCCGCGCTCTGCGGCTCGGGCAGCGCGCGCATGTCGGTCAGCCGGACCTGAGGCGCCCGCGCCCCGGTCTCGATCGCCGCGAGGTCGCGGAAGTAGGCGGCCAGGAATGCGGAGAGGCGCTCTGCCGGGTCGGCGAGCGCCGCCGTCTCGGCGAGCAGCGCCTCGTGCCACGCGATCGTGCTGACGTAGCAGGCGGCCGCGAGGTCCTCCTTGCGGCGGTAATAGTAGGTGATGCTGTTGGGCATCAGCCCGACGCTGCCGCCGACGTCGTTGAGCGCCGTGCCGCGGATGCCGCGGGCATTGAAGTGCCGTGCCGCCGCATCGAGGATCGCCCCGCGCTTGAGGGCATAGCGTTTGGTCTGCCCGGCCGCGGGCCTGCCTCCGTCGATCATCTCAGCGGTTGAGCATGGCGGCGCACGAACTGACAAGCGCCGCGCCGTCAAACGTGGTACTGCGAAGACACAGGCCGACGGCTTCGTACTTTTAGACGGTTGCGGTGGGTGCGCGCCCGTCTGATCCTCACCGCATGATGATGCAGCACGAAGCGGCGTATCAGCCCCATCCCGAAGCCGCGACCGCCCGCCTGTCGGGCCGGTCGCGCACGAGTGCCCGCCCCATGCTGTACGACGCGTTCGAGATGCAGTGCGACCTGGCCCAGCAGACGCGGGCCTGGGGGCGCGTGCTGCACGATGCGGTCTCGCCCTGGACCGCCTTCGGCGATCCGGTGAACTGGATGTCGGCCGGCGCCCGCATGATGATGCGCGCCGGACTGACCTTCGCGCGCCCGTCCTTCGGCATCGAGGCGGTGACGGTCGGCAACCGCGAGGTCTCGGTGGTCGAGGAGCCGGTGCTCGTCACGCCGTTCGGCACCCTGCTGCGCTTTCGCAAGGACATCGATTCCGAGCAGCCGAAGGTGCTGGTCGTGGCCCCGCTCTCGGGCCATTTCGCGACGCTGCTGCGCAGCACGGTGAAGACCCTGCTGCCCGACCACGACGTCTACATCACCGACTGGCACAACGCCCGCGACGTGCCGCTCTCCGACGGCGCGTTCGGGTTCGACGACTATGTCGGGCACCTCGTGCAGTTCCTCGGGGCGATGGGGGGCCCCGCGCACGTGCTTGCGGTCTGCCAGCCGACCGTCCAGGCGCTCGCCGCCGCCGCGGTGATGGCGGAATCGAAGGATGCGGCCACGCCCCGCAGCATGACGCTGATGGCCGGCCCGGTGGATTGCCGGATCAGCCCGACCTCGGTGAACGCGCTCGCCACCTCGAAGCCGATCGAGTGGTTCGAGAAGAACCTGATCGCCACCGTGCCGCGGCGCCACAAGGGCGCCGGCCGCCGGGTCTATCCCGGCTTCGTCCAGGTCTCGGCCTTCGTCTCGATGAACACCAAGCGCCACGTCCAGGGCCATGCGGACCTGTTCTGGCACATGGCCAACGGCGAGGTCGAGAAGGCCGACGCGATCGCCGGGTTCTACGACGAGTACTTCGCCGTGCTCGACCTCGCGGCGGAGTTCTACATCGAGACCGTGAAGACGGTGTTCCAGGACTACACCCTGGCCAAGAATGAGCTGACCTATCGCGGCAACCGGATCGACATGCGCGCGATCCGCAAGACCGCGCTGATGACGGTCGAGGGCGAGCGCGACGACATCTGCGCCGTCGGCCAGACCATGGCGGCGCACGACCTCTGTACCGGCCTGCCCCCGCACATGCGCAGCCACCACCTCCAGGCCGGCGTCGGCCATTACGGGGTGTTCTCGGGCCGCAAGTGGGAGGGGCAGACCTACCCGCTGGTGCGCAACTTCATCCAGTCGCACAACTGAGGACGGCCGCCCCGCCCTGAGCGGATTTGACCCGCACGCGCACGATGCGCACCATGCTAGCTTGCCTGCACGAACGTGCTGGTTCGAGGGCGGCGAGGCGATTGCGGGCGTGAGCAGTAACGATCCGAAGCGATCCGGCACCGCCGCACGGCTCGACCGGCTGGTGGCGCGCTCCAACGCCGCCGGCCTGTGGGAGCGGGCCTGGCCGGTGCTGTGGCGCGGCCTCGGCGTCGTCCTGGCCTTCCTCGCCGTCTCCTGGCTCGGCCTTTGGCTCGATCTCTCCGCCACCTGGCGCATCGTCGGCCTCGTCGCCTTCGGTGCCGCGCTGGTCGCCGTGCTCGCCCCGCTCGCTCGGCTGCGCCGGTCGGACCGGCGCGCCGCGCTCGCCCGCATCGACCGCGAGGCGGCGGCGCGCGACGCGACGCTGGTTCACGCCCCGGCCTCGACGATCGAGGACACGCTCGCCGTCGGCACCACCGATCCCGATACGCGGGCGCTCTGGGCCCTGCATCAGGCGCGGGCGGCGAGCGCCGTCGCGACGCTGCGCGTCGGCCGGCCGCGGCCCGGCATGCCGCGCCACGACCCGTTCGCGCTGCGCGCCGGCCTCGTGGTCGCGGCGGTGGCGAGCCTGTTCGTCGCCGGCCCGGAATGGCGCGAGCGCCTCGGCAGCGCCTTCGACTGGCGCGAAGCCGCTTCGGCCGGCCCGAACTACCGCATCGACGGCTGGATCGACCCGCCGCTCTACACCCGGCTTCCGCCGCTCGCGGTCGCGATGTCTGGCGGCGAGCAGCGCCTGCGCGTGCCGGTGAATTCGCAGCTGATCGTGCGCATCGCCGGCGAAGGCCCGGCGCAGACCGTGCTGACGCCGAATGCCGGGCTCAAGGCCGTGCCCGGCAAGGAGCCGCGACCCGACCTGCGCGAGGACCGGTTCCAGATCGTCGGGCCGACGGCCGAGCTCACCATCGCCGCGCCGGGGCAGACCCAGCGCCTGATCGTCGACGCGATCCCCGACACCCCGCCCGAGGTCCACGCGGTCGGCGGCCCGGAGGTGAACGGGCGTGGCACCTTCAACCTGAGCTACCGCGCCAAGGACGATTACGGCATCGCCTCGGCCGAGGGGATCGTCGAGCCGCTGGAGGGGACGCGCTCGCTTGTGCCGCCGCCGCGCATCGCCCTGGCGCTGCCGGGCGATGCGAGCGGCGAGACCGACACCAAGACGCTCGTGGACCTGACCGACAACCCCTGGTCGGGCGCGAAGGTGCGCTTCACCTATCTCGTCAAGGACGAGGCCGGCCAGGAGGGCCGCACGCCGACGATCGAGATGGTGCTGCCCGCCCGCCCCTTCCGCGATCCGCTGGCGCGGGCGCTGGCCGAGGAGCGCCGTCGCCTCGTGGTGACGCCGGACGAGGGCCGCGCCCGCGTGCAGATGGCGCTCGACGGACTGCTCGTCGCGCCCGAGATGTTTACGCCGCAGCCGGGGGTGTTCCTCGGCCTGAAGACCGCGGCGCGGCGCCTGCGGACGGCCGGCAACGATGCCGCGCTCACCGAGGTCGCGGACCTGCTTTGGGAGATGGCCCTCAAGATCGAGGACGGCGACCTTTCCGACGCCGAGAAGAAGCTCCGGCAGGCGCAGGACCGGCTCAAGGAGGCGATCGAGAAAAATGCGCCCGACGACGAGATCCAGCGCCTGACCCAGGACCTCAAGCAGGCCCTCGACAAGTTCATGAAGCAGCTGGCCGAGAAGCAGAGCAAGCAGCCGCGCGAGCAGGGCTCGCACGACAAGCAGGGCCAGCCATCGAAGAGCGTGACGCCGGACGACCTCGACAAGATGCTCAAGGACATGGCCGAGGCGATGAAGCGCGGCGACACGGCCGAGGCGCAGCGCCTGATGGAGCAGCTGCGCAACATCCTGGAGAACCTGCAGAGCGCCGAGCAGGGCGGCAAGTCCGACCCGACCGCCCGCGAGATGCAGAAGCAGATGAAGGAGCTCGACCAGATGGCCCGCGAGCAGCAGGGCCTGCGCGACGAGACCTTCAAGGAAGGCCAGGAGAAGCCCGGCGGCGAGCAAGGCCAGCGTCCGCCGAGCCGCGGTCAGCCGGGGCAGAAGCCGGGGCAGAAGGGGCAGCAGAGCCCCGGCCAGCAGGGCCAGGGCCAGCAAGGTCAAGGCGAGCAGGGGCAGCAGGGCCAGGGTCAGCAAGGTAAGGGCGGGCAAGGCCAGCAGGGCGGGGTCGGCGAGCGCCAGCAGGCCCTGCGCCAGCGCCTGCAGGACCTTCAGAACCGCATGAAGGAGAACGGCATGAAGGGCGAGGAAGGCCTTTCGGATGCCGAGGATGCGATGCGCGAGGCCGAGAACGCCCTGAAGGACGGCCAGGACGGCGACGCGGTCGACGCGCAGGGCCGCGCCCTCGACGGGCTCAAGCGCGGTGCCGACGGCATGCAGCAGCAGATGCAGGAATCGGCCGAAGCCGAGGGCGAGGGCCAGGGCGACAAGCCCGACGGCCAGCAGCCCGGCCAGCAGGGACAGGCCGGTGCCAAGGACGACGACCCGCTCGGCCGCCCGACCCGCGGGCGCGACATGAGCGACGGCCGCGTGCGCGTGCCGACCGCCGACGAATCGGCGGTGCAGCGGGCGCGCCGGATCATGGAGGAGCTGCGGCGCAAGCTCGGCGACCCGACCCGCTCGCAGGAGGAGCTCGACTACTTCGAGCGCCTGCTGCGCCGGAACTGAGCCGAGGCGCGTCCCGCGTCGCATCGCCCCTGCCGTTCGCCCGGCGAAGCGCCTACAAGGGCGGAATCGCTCGCAGTCGAGATCGTCCGTCCATGTCCGGCAACTCCGTCGTCCTCGTCGCCTGCCTCGCGGTCGCGGTCATCCTCCTCCTCGGCCTTGCCAACATGATGCGCGGGGGCGACGCCAACCTGTCCCAGCGCCTGATGCGCCTGCGCGTGCTGCTGCAGTTCGTGGCGATTCTGGTGATCATGGGCGTGGCCTGGTGGCGCTCGGCCTGATGGATCGGGGCGGCCCGGGACTGTGACCGCCGGGCCGCACCGGGGCGCATTCGAGCGCGGGCCGGATGAAACGGCGCCCCCGGCAGGCCGGCCCATGCTAGGAATTCCGGGTTCAACCGGATCCGCCCCGCATGAAGTCCTCCTCGCATCGTCTCGTCGCCGGCGCTCTCGCCCTCGCGATCGCCTCGCCCGTCGCGGCAGCCGATCTCGGGTACGCGCCGCGGCCCGCGGCCTACGCGCCGCCGGTGCAGCCCCTCAGCATCGTCTCCGAAGTCCGGATCGGCGGCGCCGTGCAGGATCCCGGCAGCGCCGAGGGCAAGCTCCCGGGCTTCGAGAAGCAGAACGTCAACGGCGAGATCCTGTTCTCGAAGCCGCTGGTGAGCGCCGATCCGTTCTGGCAGGCCTTCGTGCCGCGCCCGACGGTGGGCGGCAGCTACAACACCGGCGGCCGGACCAGCTACGCCTATCTCGGCGCGACCTGGTCGGTCGACCTCTTCCCCGAGACCTTCGACCGCCGCGTCTTCATCGACGGCTTCTTCGGCGGCGCCGCGCATAACGGCTATACCGGCCCGAAGGCGCTCGCCCCGTACGGCTTCAACTCGCTCGGCTGCTCGCCTCTGTTCCGCGAGGCCGCGGCGCTCGGCTTCCGCATCACCGATCATTGGAGCATCATGGCGACCGTCGAGCACATGTCGAATGCCGGCCTGTGCGGCGAGAACCGCGGCCTGACCAACTTCGGCGGCAAGCTCGGCTACACCTTCTGATCTGCAAGCTCGGCTACATCTTCTGACCTGAAAGCGTCGGCGCACCCGTGGTCACCCTCAACCGCATCTACACCCGCACCGGCGACAAGGGCACCACCGCCCTGGCCGACGGCCAGCGCCGGTCGAAGGCGGACCTAAGGGTCGAGACCTACGGCACCGTCGACGAGACCAACGCCTGCGTCGGCCTCGCCCGCCAGCACGCCGAGCCGCGCATCGACGCGATGCTCGGCGCGATCCAGAACGACCTGTTCGATCTCGGGGCCGACCTCGCGACGCCCCCGAGCGACGCGCCCCCGGCCTACGAGCCCCTGCGGATCGTCGCCTCGCAGGTGGCGCGGCTCGAAGCCGACATCGACGCGCTCAACGCCAACATCGCGCCGCTGAAGTCCTTCGTGCTGCCCGGCGGCTCGCCGGCCGCCGCCGCGCTCCACCTCGCCCGCACCGTCAGCCGCCGGGCCGAGCGGCTCGCCGTCGCCCTCGCGGCGACCGAGGGCGAGATCGTCTCGCCCGAAGCGCTGAAGTACCTCAACCGCCTGTCGGACTTCCTGTTCGTGGCGAGCCGCGCGGCCAACGCCGACGGCGCCGACGACGTGCTCTGGGTGCCCGGCAAGAACCGCTAGGGCGGGCCCGGGCCGATCCGCGCCCGCCGCCGTACCGCCGATCCGAATTCCCTTCGCCGACCGTCCGCGGCTTTTCGAAAGCGCGTGCGCGCGCCGCGTTGACAAGGCGGAAATGTGGCCGTTACGGTCCGCGCCCTGTGCGAGCCGCCTGCGAAGGCGCTCCGAAATTCGCCGATCACAACAATCCGGCCGCGGAGGAAGTAGACCGCCATGAAGGTTCTGGTGCCCGTCAAGCGGGTCGTCGATTACAACGTCAAGATCCGCGTCAAGGCCGACGGCTCCGGGGTCGAGCTCGCCAACGTCAAGATGTCGATGAACCCCTTCGACGAGATCGCCGTCGAGGAGGCGATCCGCCTGAAGGAGAAGGGCAAGGTCACCGAGATCGTGGCGGTGTCGATCGGCCCGCAGCAGGCCCAGGAGACGCTCCGCACCGCGCTCGCCATGGGCGCCGACCGCGCGATCCTGGTGAAGACCGACACGGTCTGCGAGCCGCTGGCGGTGGCCAAGATCCTGAAGGCGATCGTCGAGAAGGAGAACCCGGAGCTGGTGATCCTCGGCAAACAGGCGATCGACGACGATTCGAACCAGACCGGCCAGATGCTCGCGGCGCTGCTCGGCTGGCCGCAGGGCACCTTCGCCTTCAAGATCGAGGCCGGCGAGGGCAGCCTCGACGTGACCCGCGAGGTCGACGGCGGCCTGCAGACGGTGTCGCTCAAGCTCCCGGCGATCGTCACGACCGACCTGCGCCTCAACGAGCCGCGCTACGCCTCGCTGCCCAACATCATGAAGGCGAAGAAGAAGCCGCTCGAGGAGATGGCGCCCGACGCCCTCGGCGTCGACGTCACCCCGAAGCTGAAGGTCCTCAAGACCGCCGAGCCGCCGGGCCGCTCGGCCGGCATCAAGGTCGGCTCGGCCGCGGAGCTCGTGCAGAAGCTGAAGACCGAGGCCAACGTCATCTAGTCCCGCAGCGCGCGCTCCCGCATCCGGTCGAGCGCGCGCCTCATCCGAGATCCGAGGTTTGAACCGATGACCACCCTCCTCCTCGTCGAGCACGGCCAGTCCGAGATCAAGGACGGCACCTTGAAGGCGCTCACCGCCGCCAAGCAGCTCGGCGCCCCCATCCACGCCCTCGTCGTCGGCGCCGGCAGCCGGGCCGCCGCCGACGCGGCGGCCAAGCTCGACGGCGTCGACAAGGTGCTGCTGGCCGAGGACGCGGCCTACGACCACGACCTCGCCGAGCCGGTCGCCGCGCTGATCGTCGCGATCGCGGAGCCCTACGACGCGATCGTGTGCTCGGCGACCACCACCGGCAAGAACATCCTGCCGCGCGTCGCCGCCCTGCTCGACGTCGCGCAGATTTCCGACATCATGGCGGTCGTGTCGCCCGACACGTTCGAACGCCCGATCTATGCCGGCAACGCGATCCAGACCGTCCAGGCCGGCGCCGGCAAGAAGGTGATCACCGTCCGCACCGCCGCCTTCAAGGCCACCGGCGAGGGCGGAGCGGCGGCCCCCGTCGAGGCGGTGACGGCGGCGGCGCCCCCTGCCGGCGGCTCGACCTTCAAGGGCGAGGAGATTGCCAAGTCCGACCGGCCGGAGCTGGCGGCGGCCAAGAGCATCGTCTCCGGCGGTCGCTCGCTCGGCTCGGCCGACAAGTTCAAGGAGCTGATCGAGCCGCTGGCCGACTCGCTCGGCGCCGCCGTCGGCGCCTCCCGCGCCGCGGTCGATGCCGGCTACGCCCCCAACGACTGGCAGGTCGGCCAGACCGGCAAGGTGGTCGCGCCCGACCTCTACGTCGCCGTCGGCATCTCCGGCGCGATCCAGCACCTGGCCGGCATGAAGGATTCGAAGGTCATCGTCGCGATCAACAAGGACGAGGACGCGCCGATCTTCCAGGTGGCGGATTACGGGCTCGTCGGCGACCTGTTCCAGATCGTGCCGGAACTGCAGGCCGAGATCGGCAAGGCCAAGGGCAACTGAAGTCGTTCGTCGCGATCCGAAGGTCGTCGGATCGGGTCACCCGGTCGAACCCGTCGCGCGATCGCGTGCGCGACGGGTTCCACTTGGGCCGACGAAGGGTCTAAAAGAAACGCCGCACAGTCCTTCCAGCTTTGGCGTCGGATGGTGGGCCGTGCGGCGTAGGGCAGCTCGACAACCGCTTCGGTCGTCGGCGTCGGGGGCATGGATCGACAGATGGGCATCGATATCAAGCGGGTCGGCATCATCGGTGCCGGGCAGATGGGGAGCGGCATCGCTCACGTCTGCGCAGCGGCCGGCCTCGACGTTCTGCTGAACGACCGCGATCCCGACCGCCTGAACGCCGGCCTCGCCAACATCGACGGCAACCTCGCCCGCCAGGTCTTGAAGGGCACGATGGACGAGGGACAGCGCCGCGACGTCCGCGAGCGCATCGTCGCCGCCCGCAGCTACGACGACCTCGGCCCCTGCGACCTCGTCATCGAGGCCGCGACCGAGAACGAGGCGACCAAGCGGCAGATCTTCTCGACGCTGTGCACGTCGCTGCGTCCCGATGCGCTGATCGCCACCAACACGTCCTCGATCTCGATCACCCGGCTCGCCGCCTCGACCGACCGGCCCGAGCGCTTCATCGGCATCCACTTCATGAACCCGGTGCCGGTGATGCAGCTCGTCGAGCTGATCCGCGGCATTGCCACGGAGGACCCGACCTACGAGTCGGCCAAGGCGTTCATCGCAAAGCTCGGCAAGACCTCGACGATGTCGGAGGATTTTCCGGCTTTCATCGTCAACCGCATCCTGCTGCCGATGATCAACGAGGCGATCTACACGCTCTACGAGGGCGTCGGCTCGGTGGAATCGATCGACACCGCGATGCGGCTCGGCGCGAACCACCCGATGGGCCCGCTGCAGCTCGCCGACTTCATCGGCCTCGATACCTGCCTGTCGGTGATGCAGGTGCTCTACGAGGGTCTGGCGGATTCGAAGTACCGGCCGTGCCCGCTGCTGGTGAAGTACGTCGAGGCCGGCTGGCTCGGCCGCAAGGTCAAGCGCGGCTTCTACGATTATCGCGGCGAGACGCCGGTCCCGACCCGCTGAGCGCGGGCCGGGTCGCTTTCATCGCCTACTTGGGCTGGTTGCCGTTGGCGCTCGGCTGGGCCGGCTGCGGGTAGGTCGGGTTTCCGGCCGGAACGGCGCCGGTGTTGCTCGACGCCGGCGCATTGCTCGAGCCCGTCACCGACCCGGTGATCTCCTTGCGCGATGCGTCCTGGCTCTGGCTGGCATAATCCTTCGGCGCGTTGGCTCCGTTCCACGTCAGCAGGCCGATCGTGGCGACCGCGAGCAGCACGAGGCTGCCGACCAGCACCCACAGCACCGACTTGCCGCGCTCGCCCTGGCGCGCGTTCTGATTGGGAAGCTTCTCGACCATTCCAAGGACCTCACCGATACGCCGTCAGGGCGTCGCCGCGTGCCGAAGGGCGGCACGCGTTCTCGACCCGGCAAACGCCGGTCCGTCGCCGGGGGTTCCTCCCGATACGGCCGCGCTCGGCCTCAGCGGCCGGTGACGAGCAGGATCTTGCCGAGGTGGGCGCTCGACTCCATCAGAGCATGCGCCTTCTGCGCCTCTTCCAGGGGGAAGGTCGCGTGGATCACCGGGCGGATGCGGCCGGCATCGAGCTCCGGCCACACGTCGCGGCGGAGCCCGTCGGCGATTTCCGCCTTCTCGGCGTTCGGACGCGGCCGCAGCGTGGCGCCGGTGAAGGTGAGCCGCTTGATCATGATCGGCGTGATGTTGAGCGCCTCGACCTTGTTGCCGCCCATCAGGGCGATCAGCACGAGGCGACCCTCGATCGCGAGCGAGGCGAGGTTCTTGGCGAGGTAGCTCGCACCGATCATGTCGAGGATGACGTCGACGCCCTTGCCGTCGGTCAGCCGCTGGACCTCCTCGGCGAAGTCGGCCTCGCGGTAGTTGATCGCGGCGTCAGCGCCGAGCGACTCGCAGAACGCGCACTTCTCGGCCGAGCCGGCCGTCGTCAGCACGCGGGCGCCGAGGTGCGTGGCGATCTGGATCGCCGTGGAGCCGATGCCGCTCGATCCGCCATGGACGAGGAAGGTCTCGCCCGCGGCGAGCCGCCCGCGCTGCACCACGTTGGAATAGACCGTGAAGAACGTCTCGGGGATGCCGCCGGCATCGACGAGCGACAGCACCTCGGGCTTCGGCAGGCAATGCCCGGCCTCCGCCACCGCGAACTCGGCGTAGCCGCCGCTGATCAGAAGTGCGCAGACCTCGTCGTCGAGGGAGAGGCCGGATACGCCCTCGCCGAGCGCCGCGATGCGGCCCGCGACCTCGAGGCCCGGCACTGCGGTGGCGCCCTTCGGCGGCGGATACTTGCCGCCGCGCTGCATCACGTCCGGACGGTTGACGCCGGCCGACACCACCTCGATCAGCACCTGGCCCGGCCCGGCCTTCGGCAGCGGCACCGTCTCGATGCCGATCACCTCGGGGCCGCCGGCTCCGTTGAAGCAGACCTGGCGCATGGTCTCGGGCAGCGTCGTCGTCATCGGGCGGTCTCCTCGCGAGGGTTCGCCCCTAGTTGCTGCCGGACGCTCCGTTGGCAAGCCCGGGTCCAAGGCCCGCGCGTCTCAGCGGGTGCCGTACATCCGGTCGCCGGCATCGCCCAGGCCCGGCACGATGTAGCTGTGATCGTTGAGGTGGCTGTCGATCGCCGCGGTCCAGATCGGCACGTCGGGGTGAGCGGCCTGAAGCCGGGCGACGCCCTCCGGCGCGGCGAGCAGGCAGACGAAGCGCAGGTCCTGCGCGCCGCGAGCCTTCAGCCGCGTCAGCGCGGCGATGGCGGAATTCGCGGTGGCGAGCATCGGGTCGAGCACCAGCACCGTGCGATCGGCGAGGTCCGACGGCGCCTTGAAGTAGTACTCGACTGCCTCGAGCGTCTCCGGGTCGCGGTAAAGCCCGACATGCGCGACGCGAGCCGAGGGCAGCAGCGACAGCATCCCGTCGAGGAAGCCGACGCCGGCGCGCAGGATCGGGGCAAGGACCAGCTTCTTGCCCTGGATCTGGCGCCCCTCCATCGTCTGGATCGGCGTCTCGATCGTCACCGGCTCCAGCGGCAGGTCGCGCGTCACTTCATAAGCGAGCAGCATCCCGATCTCGTTGAGCAGGTTGCGGAAACCCTGCGTCGAGCGGTTCTTGTCGCGCAGGAGCGTCAGCTTGTGCTGGACGAGGGGGTGGTCGACCACCGTGACCGTTGCCTGGCTCATCCTGTCCTCCCGACGCGTGCCCTCCCGCTTTGCCGAACGGCGATCCCGGGCGCAACGCGAACCCCACGAAAAAGGGCCTTTCGCTCGCACGGAAGGCCCTCGATCTCGTCGGTCGCGCATCGGGATCAGGCGGTGAAGGACTTGTCGGTCCCGTCGGCGCGGCGCTTGGCCATGAAGGCGTCGAACTGGTCGCGATCCTTGGCGCGCTTCAGCTCCTCGACGAACTCGGCGAAGGCGCGGCTCTCCTCCTGCAGGGCGCGGCGCTGGGCGTCGAGCCGGTCGAGCTCGGCCTTGCGATACTCCTCGAAGGCCCAGTTGCCGGTGGTTCCGCGGCGGTTCGAGGCCTCGAATGCGCGGGCGAAGCGCGAGGCCCGGGCGGTGCCGCCCTCCCAGCCCGCGGCGCCGCGCTTGGCGTAGTCGCGGAGTTCCCCGAGGGCCGGATACCCGGCGATCTTCCACGCCACCAGGGCGAGGCCGACGGGCCACCAGTAGATGAAGCTCACGACGATCGCGCCGATCTCGATCGAGCGGCGCGGAAACGGGCCGCAGCGGCTGACCTTGCCGCTCGCCCAGGGGGAGGAAGTGGAAGTGCTCACGGTAAGGCTCCGCTGTTCATGTGAACAGCGTTAACATGCGGGTGGCGCGAAGGCCTTTCAAGGGGTGCGACGCGCGATGCGCATCACCCCGGCTTGCCCGCTCCGGCGCCGTGGACGAGGGCGAGCACGCCGGCGCGCAGAAGCTCGTACTTGTCGGGAATGCCCGGCCCCTTCGGCAGGTGTCCCGCTGCCGCGAGGGTCGCTAGCCCGTGCGAAAGCGCCCAGACCTCCAGCGCGATGAAGCGCGGGGCGACGCCGCCGAACCCGTCGGGGAAGGTCGCCTGCAACGCCTCGACCAGGAGGTCGAACGGGCTCGGGCGCGGCCCGGCCTCGTTCGGGGCGTGGACGCCGCGGGTCTCGAAGATCGCCGCGTAGTAGCCCGGCTCCTCCTCCGCGAAGGCGAGGTAGGCCTCGCCCATCCGGGTGAAGCGCTCCAGCGGGGTGCCGCGGGCTGTGAGCGCGCGCGCCAGCCGCTCGGCCAGATCCGCGAAGCCGCGACCGGCGAGTTCCTCGAGCAACGCCTCGCGGCCGCGGAAATGCCGGTAGAGCGCGGCCGGGGTGACGCCGACGAGGCGGGCGGCGTCGACCAGGGTGAAGCCGCCGATGCCGCGCTCGGCGATGAAGCGGCGCGCGGCCTCGATCAGCGCCTCCTTCAGGTTGCCGTGGTGGTAGCCACGTCGATCAGCGGGTCCGTCTCGCCAGGGTCGCACCGGGTACTCCTCACCTGCACCCCGGACGCGGGCGCGCGACGTTTACGAGCGAGCGTCGCGTTTGTTTCGGCGATCGTGCGAGCTTACCAGAAATCCGGCTTTCCCCGACATCGTTGCGTCTACCAGTCGACGATGGACGCGGGCGTGAGGCTTGACAGCCACGCCCGATGCAACAGTGTTTCATCCGGTGATCGGCAGGGCTCGGGATGCCGTGCGGCCCCCTTCGGCGCGGAACGGAGAATCGAGAGCATGGCCTTCGTCAGCCTGAAGGCGTGGCGGGCGCGCTCGGCCGAGCAGGCTCAGCGCGCCAAGCTTTTGAAGGTCGCATGCTCGGATGCCCTCGGGCTCGGCGCGGAGGATGCGATCACCGTCAACGAGATCGCCTGCGCCGACCCCGGCTGCCCGGACATCGAGACCGTGGTGCTGGTGATGCGCGCCAACGAGCCGACGCGGGCGATCCGCATCCGCGCGCCGATGGATGCGGTCGGCGAGGCCGAGCTCGAGCGGCTCGTCGTGGACGAGCGGGTGCTCCGCAAGCCGAACGCATCTTAGGCGCAACCGTGCCGGCGGCTCGGCACGACGCGCGGCGCACTATGTTTTGACCGGGCAAATTCGGCAATCTCCTCTATAAGTCTATCGTGACGGCGGTGCCATCAAGAGCACCGATGCAACGAACGAAGAGATTACGAGGAAACGCCATGCGCCACATCATCCAAAAGACCGTCGTCGGCCTCGCCGTCGCGTTGCCCGTGCTGGCCTCGGCCGGCGTCGCCTTCGCGGCGGCCGGCGACGGCGACGCCGAGCGCGCGGCACGCTGGCAGGAGCTGCAGAAGCAGGTGTTCGGCGACCGAAAGGTCGAGCCCGGCAAGCTTGTGTCGATCGACATGCCGGTGCGCGCCGAGGACGCCGCCCTGGTCCCGGTGACGCTCACCGTCGCCGACAAGGACCAAGTGAAGGGGCTGTACCTCATCATCGACGACAACCCGGCACCGCTCGCCGCCCATGTCGACTTCGGGCCGGCCGGCGACCCGGCGCAGCTGAAGATGCGGGTGCGGGTCAACACCTATTCCAACGTCCACGCCGTGGCCGAGACCAAGGACGGGCGCCTCGTCGCGTCCGAGATCTTCGTGAAGGCATCGGGCGGCTGCTCGGCGCCGATGGGGATGACCGACGCGGACGCGATGAAGGGCATGGGCGACATGCGGATGAAGTTCTCCGACCTCACCGCCGACAAGGCGATGCCGGCGACGCTGATGATCCGCCACCCGAACTTCTCCGGCATGCAGATGAACCAGGTTTCGCGCGAGTACACGCCCGCCCGCTACCTCGACCGGATCAGCGTCAGCCAGGGCGCGCGCAACGTCTTCACGCTGGAAGGCGACATCTCGATCTCGTCGAACCCGGTGATCGGCTTCGAGATGCGCCCCGAGGGCAGCGCGCCGATCACGGTCGCGGCCACCGACAGCCAGGGCGGCACGTTCGACCACACCTTCCCGGTGCCGGCCGTCAGCAACTGATCGACGACGACGCGCCCGGCCCGAGCGGGCCGGGCTTTCGCCAACCGGGGATCCGACGCTCATGACACGCCGCCGTACGCTCATCGCCCTCCTCGCCCTCGCGCCGCTGGCCTTCGCCCAGGCGCAGGCCGGGGAGATGAAGCTCTATTCGCAGGAGGCGTTCGACGCCGCGCAGAAGGCCGGCAAGCCGATCCTCGTCGAGGTCAGCGCGCCGTGGTGCCCGATCTGCAAGACGCAGAAGCCGATCCTGGCCAAGCTCAGCGCCGACCCGCGCTTCAAGGACCTGCAGATCTTCGACATCGACTTCGACAGCCAGAAGGACCTGCTGCGCAAGCTCGACGTCCGCATGCAGAGCACGCTGATCGCCTACAAGGGCGCCGTCGAGACCGGCCGCTCGGTCGGCGAGACGCAGCCCGAATGGATCGAGGGGCTGGTCGAGAAGACCCTCTAGGCCGAACGCGATGCTCGTCAACCTCGGCCTCGCGCTGCTCGCCGGACTGCTCTCGACGCTCTCGCCCTGCGTGCTGCCGCTGCTGCCGCTGGTGCTCGGGGCGGCGGCGTCCGAGCATCGCTACGGGCCGGCGGCGCTGGCGGGCGGGCTGGCCCTGTCGTTCGTGGCGATCGGCCTGTTCGTCGCCACGATTGGCTTCGGCCTCGGGCTCGACGGCGACGTGTTCCGCCGCGTCGCCGCGATCCTGCTGATCCTCGTCGGGATCGTCCTGCTGGTGCCGTCGGCGCAGACGCGCCTCGCGGTCGCCGCTGGGCCGGTCGCGAACTGGACCGAGGCGCGCTTCGGCGGGTTCTCGGCCACCGGCCTGTGGGGCCAGTTCGGCGTCGGGCTGCTGCTCGGCGCCGTCTGGAGCCCCTGCGTCGGCCCGACGCTCGGCGCCGCCTCGATCCTGGCGGCGCAGGGACGCGACCTCGGGGCGGTGGGCCTGACGATGCTGGTCTTCGGCCTCGGCGCGGCCCTGCCGCTCCTGATCCTCGGCGCCCTCTCGCGATCCGTCCTGATGCGCTGGCGCGACCGGTTGATGCGGGCCGGCAAGGGAATGAAGGCGGCGCTCGGTCTCATCCTCGTCGCCACCGGGCTGGTGATCGTGCTCGGCGCCGACAAGCGGATCGAGGCGGTGCTGGTCGACGCCTCGCCGGATTGGCTGAACGCGCTCACGACGCGCTACTGAACGCGCCGCCTCAGCGCTTGAAGAACGCGTCCGCGGCGCCGAGCGCCGCCTGCTTGGCCGTCCGGGCCGCCTCGAGCCGCCGGATCTCGTCCTGCAGCAGCGCGATCCGGTGATCGATCTCGTCCACCGACAGGGTGTCGATCCCCTGCCCGATCTCGTGGCGGACCGGGCGCTTCACACGCTCGTCGTCGTCCCGCATAACAAAACTCCTCACAAGGCCGGCGTCCCGGCGCCGGGCGGCAGGCCGAGATGGCGGGCGACGGTGGCGCCGATGTCGGAGAACGTCGCGCGCCGCCCGAGCGGGCCCGGCGCGATCCCCGGCCCGAAGGCCAGGACCGGCACCTGCTCGCGGGTGTGCTCGGTGCCGTGCCAGGTCGGGTCGTTGCCGTGGTCGGCGGAGACGAGGCAAAGGTCGCCCGGGCGAAGCGTCGCCAGGATGTCGGGAACGCGGGCGTCGAACGCTTCCAGCTCGGCGGCGTAGCCCGGCACGTCGCGGCGGTGGCCGTGCTCGCTGTCGAAGTCGACGAGGTTGGCGAAGACCAGCCCGCCATCGGCGAGGCTTCCGAGCGCATCGAGCGCGGCGTCGAGGCACGCCATGTTGCCGCCCGGCTTGATCTCACGGCCGGTGGCCCGGTGGGCGAAGATGTCGCCGATCTTGCCGACGCTGACCACGTCGCGGCCCGCGGCCTGGAGGCGGTCGAGCAGGGTGTCGGCCGGCGGCGCGACGGAGAAGTCGCGGCGGTGGCTCGTCCGGCGAAAGCCTGCCTCGGCCGTCCCGGCGAAGGGCCGGGCGATCACCCGGCCGATCCGGTAGGCGTCGCAGAGCTCGCGCGCGATCCGGCACAGGTCGTAGAGGCGCTCCAGGCCGAAGGCGTCCTCGTGGGCCGCGATCTGGAAGACGCTGTCGGCGGACGTGTAGCAGATCGGCCTGCCGGTCCGGACGTGCTCGGCGCCGAGCGCATCGATGATCGCGATGCCGGAGGCGTGGCGGTCGCCGAGGATGCCCGGCAGGTCCCCCAGCCGGATCAGGTCGCGCGTCAGCGCCTCGGGAAAGGCCGGCCGCATATCCGGGAAGTATCCCCACGGTTCGCGCATGGCGAGGCCGGCGATCTCCCAATGCCCGGACGGCGTGTCCTTGCCGGCCGCGTTCTCGACGGCGTGGCCCCAGGCGCCCGCGAGCGCGCCGGGCGGCGCGAGCCCCGGCGGCATCCGACCCGTCGCGGCCTCGCAGGCGAGGCCGAGGCCGAGGGCGGCCAGATGCGGCAGGCGCAACGGGCCGGAACGTAGGCCGGTACGGTCGCCCCGCCCCGCGGCGCAGGCCTCGGCGATGTGGCCGACCGTGTCGGAGCCGGCGTCGCCGTAGCGTTCGGCGTCCGGCGCGCCGCCGATTCCGACGGAATCGAGGACGATGAGCAGTGCCCGCGCCATCATCCTAGACCGGCTCGACGTCGGCGACGGTGTCGCTCTTCAGCGCGAAGGCCGCCGAGAACAGGGTGCGGGTGTACGCGGTCTTCGGCCGGGAGAAGATCTCGTCGGCCGGTCCCTCTTCCACCACCACGCCGTTCTGCATCACCAGCACGTAGTTCGCGAGCGCGCGCACCACCTTGAGGTCGTGGCTGATGAAGAGGTAGGCGAGGCCGCGGGTGCGCTGCAGGTCGCGCAGCAAGGTCACGATCTGCGACTGCACCGAGCGGTCGAGCGCGGAGGTCGGCTCGTCGAGGACGACGAAGCGGGGGTCGAGCACCATCGCCCGGGCGATGGCGATGCGCTGGCGCTGGCCGCCGGAGAACTCGTGCGGGTAGCGGTCCATCGCCGCCGGATCGAGCCCGACATCGGTCAGCGCCTGCGCGACGATGGCGCGATGCTCGCGCTTCGGCACGCCCTGCACCACCAGCCCCTCGGCGACGATGTCGGCCACCGACATCCGCGGCGAGAGCGAGCCGTAGGGGTCCTGGAAGACCACCTGCATGTCCTTGCGCAGGGGCCGCATCGCCGCGACGCCGTAGGTCTCGATGTCGCGGCCGAGGAAGACGATCGGCCCCTCCGACGCCGTCAGCCGCAGCAGCGCGAGGCCCAACGTGGTCTTGCCCGAGCCGGATTCGCCGACGACGCCGACGGTCTCGCCGGCACGGACCCGCAGGGCGACGCCGTCGACCGCCTTGACGTAGCCGGCGGTACGCCGGAGCCAGCCCTCCTTGAGCGGAAACCACACCTTCAGCGGGCCGGCCTCGACCAGCGCCTCGGCATCCGCCGCGACCGGGTTGCCCCGGCCCTTCGGCTCGGAGGCGATCAGGCGCTGCGTGTACGCGTGCTGCGGGTCGGCGAACACCGCGGCGACCGGGCCGGCCTCGACGATCCGACCGTTCAGCATCACGCAGACCCGCGCGGCGATGCGCTCGACGATGCCGAGGTCGTGGGTGATGAACAGCATCGCCATGCCGAGCCGCTTCTGCAGGTCGGCCAGCAGCGAGAGGATCTGCGCCTGCACCGTCACGTCGAGCGCCGTGGTCGGCTCGTCGGCGACGAGCAGATCCGGCTCGCAGGCGAGCGCCATCGCGATCATCACCCGCTGGCGCTGGCCGCCGGACAATTCGTGCGGATAGGCGCCCATGCGGCGCGCGGCATCGCGCAGGCCGACCAGCTCCAGCAATTCGAGGATGCGCGCCCGCGCCGCCTTGCCGGACAGGCCGCGGTGCAATCCCAGAACCTCGCCGATCTGCCGCTCGATGGTGTGGAGCGGGTTCAGCGAGGTCATCGGCTCCTGGAACACCATGGTGATGTCGGCGCCGCGGACCTTGCGCATCGCGCGCTCCGGCAGGGCGAGCAGGTCGCGCCCCTTGAACACGATCCGCCCGCCCGGATGGTGGGCGGCGCCGTCGAGGAGCCGCAGGATCGAGAGCGCGGTGACCGACTTGCCCGATCCCGACTCGCCGACCAGCGCCACGGTCTCGCCCGGCAGGATCGTGAACGACACGCCATCGACGGCGCGGCTCTCGCCTTCGCGCGATCGGAAGGCGACCGAGAGATCCTCGACGGAAAGCAGCGGCTCGGGCATCAATCGCGTTCGTTCCGGGGCAGGTGCGGTCTCTATAGCGCGGCGGCGGCCCGACGGCGAACCACCCGGGGGCCAACAGGGGGGCGGCATGTCGGCAGAGACCTTCGCGGCGACGATCCGTGCGGCGTTGGGCAGCGCGGCGGGCACCGGGGCGCGGACGATCACCGGGACGGGGACCCTGCCTTCGGCCTTTCCGGTCACCGACCTCGCCGCCGGCTCCGTCGCCGCGGCGGGGCTGGCGATCGCCGACCTCGTCGGCACCGTCGGCGCGACGCCGGCCGTCTCGGTCGACCGCCGCCTCGCCTCGCTGTGGTTCCGCACCTCGCTCCGCCCGATCGGATGGACGCTGCCGGACCTGTGGGACCCGGTGGCGGGCGACTACCGCACCCGCGACGGCTGGATCCGGCTCCACACCAATGCGCCGCATCACCGCGCGGCGGCCGAGCGCGTGCTCGGCGCGCAAGCCGACCGCGCGGGCATGGCGGCCGCCGTCGCCGGCTGGGACAAATCCGATCTGGAGGCGGCGATCGTGGCGGAGGGCGGCTGCGCGGCCGTGATGCGCTCGGTCGAGGTTTGGGCCGCGCATCCGCAGGGGGCGGCGGTCGCGGCCGAGCCGCTCGTCGCCTTCGATCCCGGCGCGGCCGCCCGCTCCGATTGGAAGCCCGAGCCCGCGCGGCCGCTCGCGGGCCTGCGCGTCCTCGATCTGACGCGGGTGCTCGCCGGGCCGGTGGCGACCCGGTTCCTGGCCGGCTTCGGCGCCGAGGTCCTGCGCATCGACCCGCCGGGCTGGAACGAGCCCGGCGTCGAGGCGGACGTGACGCTGGGCAAGCGATGCGCCCGGCTCGACCTTCGCCGCGAGGCCGACCGCAA
Source organism: Methylobacterium sp. E-016 (assembly GCF_022829745.1). Classification (NCBI taxonomy): domain Bacteria; kingdom Pseudomonadati; phylum Pseudomonadota; class Alphaproteobacteria; order Hyphomicrobiales; family Methylobacteriaceae; genus Methylobacterium; species Methylobacterium sp. E-016. The sequence continues at coordinate 31,316 of NZ_JAKSYF010000085.1, read as the reverse complement.
CCGGTTCGAGGCGCTGCTCACCGGCGCCGACATCCTCGTGCACGGCTACCGGCCCGAAGCGCTCGACCGCCTCGGCTACGGCGCCGCGGCACGGCGTGCCCTCTCGCCCGGGCTGATCGACGTCAGCCTCGACGCCTACGGCTGGACCGGCCCCTGGGCCGGACGCCGCGGCTTCGACAGCCTGGTGCAGATGAGCTGCGGCATCGCGGAGGCCGGGCAGGCGTGGCGGAACGCCGACCGGCCGGTGCCGCTGCCCGTCCAGGCCCTCGACCACGCCACCGGCTACCTTCTGGCCGCCGCCGCGATCCGCCTCCTTGAGCGACGTTTGCGCGACGGGCGTGCCGGCGCGGCGCGCCTTTCGCTGGCCCGGACGGCGCGGCTGCTCCTCGACGCCGAGCGGACGGGCTCGATGGAGGCGTTCGCGCCGGAAACCGACGACGACTTCGATGCCGGCGTCGAGGCGACGCCGTGGGGGCCGGCCCATCGCCTGCGCCCGCCCCTGGCGGTCGCCGGCGCGCCGGTCCGATGGTCCCTCCCCGCGCGCCGCCTCGGCACCGACCGCCCCGCCTGGACGTGACGCGGCGGATTGATCGCCGGTTGCAGGGCGCTAGAACGGTGCACGTGGGATGGATCGGTCTTGCGGCGCACGGCGCCCGCGACCGCAAGGGGCACGATCGCGAGGCATGACCATTCCCATTCGTGGCGTGAGGTGTTTCCAGATACCCCCTCGTTCAGCACCCTTCCCTCCCCCCTCTGCGGGGGAGGGTGGCCCGCGCAGCGGGTCGGGAGAGGGGAGCGCCGCATCCGGCACTGTCGCTCCCCTCTCCCGACCCTCGCTGACGCGAGGCCCTCCCTCCCCCGCAGAGGGGGGAGGGAAACGCGCGTGTTCGGAGCGGTATCACACCAGCATTCTTGATTATGCCTGGTGCAACGCATGCGCTCGCATCGCCGGAGGGTTGCTCAAATCCCCTCGGCATCGCGCCGCCTTCGCCCTCCTGGCGACCACCCTCCTCCTCGCCACGCCCGCACACGCCGTCCCCTCCGACGGCGCCACCGAGACCGTCGAGCAGGCGTTGTGCCGGCTGATCGAGGGATCGGCGCGGGCGCGCGGGCTGCCGGTGCCGTTCCTGACGCGATTGATCTGGCGCGAGAGCGCGTTCCGCGTGGGCGTGGTCAGCCCGGTCGGGGCGCAGGGCGTCGCCCAGTTCATGCCCGGCACGGCGCGCGAGCGCGGGCTGGCCGATCCGTTCGACCCCGAGCAGGCGATCCCGCATGCCGCCCACCTGCTGGCCGACCTGAAGCGGCAGTTCGGCAATCTCGGCCTGGCGGCGGCCGCCTACAACGGCGGCCCGGGCCGGGTGACGAGCTGGCTTGCCGGCAGCGGCGGCCTGCCCGCCGAGACCCGCGCCTACGTGCTCGCGATCACCGGCGCGCCCGCCGAGGACTGGCGCGGCGGCGCATCCCGGATCGAGATGGGGCCGCCGGAAGGGGGCGAGGCCAAGAGCACTGACACCAAGAGCGCTGACACCAAGAGCGCTGAGACCAAGAGCGCTGAGACCAAGAGCGCCGAGACCAAGCCGGGCGAGGCCAAACCCGGCGGGACGAAGCCCGCGGACGCCCGGGTGCCCGCGTCGGCGAAGGCCGAGACCTCACCCGAGCCGGCGCAGACCTGCCTTCAGGTCACGGCCGCCTTGCGCATGCCGTCGCGCGGCGACCGCTTCGCCATCGGCGCCAACGAAGGGCCGGCCGCGCCGTGGGGCATCCAGCTCGCCGGCAACTTCTCGAAGTCCCTGGCGCTGGCGACTTTCTCCCGGGCGCGCGCCACCTACGCCAAGGTGGTCGGCGAGGTCCGCCCGATGATCATCGGCACGCGCCTGCGCAATCGCGGCACCCGCGCGTTCTACCGCATCCGCATCCCGGCCGAGAGCCGGCAGGCGGCCGACGGGCTGTGCGGCCGGATCCGCAGCGTCGGCGGCGCCTGCATCGTGCTGCGCACCTGACGCGTCGACGGAGTTCGGCGCGATCCGGTCATGAATCCGCCCAGAGCCGCATGCATCTGGCCTTCGCGGCCCAATCGGACATCGAATGACACGAATCCTCACGGCTCTCGCCAGCCTGGCATGCCTCGCGCTCGCCGCAATCGGCATCGCCGCCTGCTCGCCGCTCGCCCTGTTCGATGCGATCGGCCCGCGGGATTCCGGCGGCCGGCAGGTGCTGCGGGACGAGCCGTTCGGCGAGGGCCCGCGGCGTCGCCTCGACGTCTACGCGCCCGTGAACGCGCCCGAGAACGCGCCGGTGCTGGTGTTCTTCTACGGCGGCTCCTGGCAGAACGGCTCGAAGGCGGATTACGCCTTCGTCGGACAGGCGCTCGCCGCGCAGGGCTTCGTCACCGTGCTGCCGGACTACCGGCTCTATCCCGAGGCGCCCTTCCCCGGCTTCCTCGAGGACGGCGCAGCCGCCGTCGCCTGGGTCCGCGACAACATCGCAACCTTTGGCGGCGACCCGCGCCGCATCGTGCTCGCCGGGCACTCGGCCGGTGCCTACAACGCGGTGATGCTCGGCCTCGACACCCGCTACCTCAAGGCGGCCGGGGTCGACCCGAAGGTGATCCGTGCGGTCGCCGGCCTGTCCGGCCCCTACGACTTCCTACCGTTCGACCAGGACACCTCGCGCAAGGTGTTCGGCCAAGCGCCGGACCCGCGCGCGACTCAGCCGGTGACCTTCGCCGGCCCGAGCGCGCCGCCGGCCTTCCTCGCGACCGGCGCCGACGACACGATCGTCCGCCCGCGCAACACCCAGAGCCTCGCCGAGACGCTGCGCAACGCCCGCGTGCCGGTGCAAGAGCGGATCTATCCCGGGCTCGACCACGCCGACACCCTGCTCGCGCTCTCCGTCACCTTCCGGTCGAAGGCGCCGGAGCTCGCCGAGATGGCGGCCTTCCTCCGGACGCAGGCGGCGAGCCGGCAATCGATGACGATCGGGCGGCGCTGATCGCTCCGTCAAGGTTACCCGCGATCGGATGAGACCGCGGGCAGGTTCGGGGCGACGGCGTGTTCCGTCCGGACTATGATGGAGCGCGGTTCCAGACCGCGGATGGCCGGTGAGGGCGGGTTCGTGTCAGCGGCGCACGGCATCAGGGCTGAGGCGGCCGTTAGGCGGTCGCGATCGCTGCCGGGACGCGACATCCCGGACGCCGTCCGCCTGCCGTTCGTCACCGTCGTGCTGGTTCTGCTCTGGAACCATCTCTGGTTCAGCGACCTCGCCAACCGCAGCCTCCTGAGCGACCCGGAAACCGGCAGCCTCTTCACCCAGGCGCTGTTCGTCATCCTCGGCACGGCGATGCTGATGGTGCTCGGGCGGCTCGGCTTCGCCAGGCTGCGCCCCCTCGCCTCCTGGCCGCTGCTGCTGCTCGGCGGCTGGCTCGGCATCACCACCCTCCTCTCCACCGACCCGATGCTGTCGATCCGCCGGATCGTGCTGTTCGGCATCGTCGCGCTGCTCGCCGCGGGCGTTCTCGTGGTCGCGCGCAACGGGCGCCAATTCGCCACCGCGCTGGCGCTCGCCGCCGGCATCGTGCTGGCCGCGAGCTATCTCGGCGTCGCGCTCGTACCCAACCTCACCATCCACTCGGCCTTCGACGTCACCGGGGAATACAACCACATCGGCCTGTGGCGCGGGATCTTCACCCACAAGAACGAGGCCGGCTCGGCGATGTCGATGATCGCGGTCTGCGGCCTCTACGTCGCCGCCGTGCTGCACCGGGGCCTGGGCTGGACCATCACGGCGGGGGCGCTGGTCTTCATGGTCTTCGCCGGCTCGAAGACGCCGCTGGCCGTGCTGCCCCTCGTCCTGCTGATCTCGGTCCTGTGCAGCCGTCTGCGCGGGGGGACGATGCGCGGGCTGCTGCTGGTCGGCCCGGTGGCGCTGCTCATCGTCGCGACCATCGGTTCGGTGCTGCTGCCGCCGATCCGAACGGTGCTGGACGCGATCATTCCCGACGCGACCTTCACCGCGCGCAACGAGATCTGGGCCTTCGCGATCGAGCACGTCGTCGTGCACCCGATCCGCGGCTGGGGCTACGGCGCCTTCTGGCTGACCGACCGCACCGTCTACGGCGGCGGCGCCGACCCGGGCTCGGACTGGGTGCAGACCGCGACGCAGGCGCACAACTCCTTCCTCGACGCCGCACTGATCATGGGCTTGCCCGGCGCGCTGCTGCTCCTGAACGCTCTCGTCGTGGCCCCGATCCGCGACCTGCAGCGGGCCAGCGCCGGGCGGCCGCTCGACGCTCAGACGCTGTTCTTCCTGCGCATCTGGATGCTGGCGGTGATCTCGGCCTCGTTCGAGAACGTGCTGCTGAACGCCAACACCGTCCTGTGCGGCATGACCATGCTCGCGGTGTTCGGCCTGCGCCTGCGCACCGCCTACCGCCCGGTCGCCTGACCCGAACGCGACGGCGGCGGTCGCGGCCCGGGACAGGCGGGGCGCGACGCCCTATGTCGATGGGATGATCGATTTCCAGACCGTCGGCGACCTCTGCAACGCCCACCACATCGCCGAGGAGGAGGTCGACGCCGCGGTGGCCGCCTACCTCGCCGACCCGCTGCCGCCGATCTTCGTGTTCCGGCAGGGCTATCGGCTGAACCTGATGAAGGCGGTGCGCAACCACCAGGGCGCACGGGTCTTCATGGAGCGCGAGGATGTCGGCATCGCGCTGAAGCGCCCGTTCGTCCGCGCGGCGATCCTGCAGGCGCGGCCGAAGGGCTGAGCGATCACGCTCAGTCCGGCAGCGCGAACACCACCAGCGCGTCGCCGGTGCCGAAGCCGGACGCCTTGGTGAAGGACGAGCCTCCGGCCGCCACCGCGACGTACTGCTTACCGTCGAGGCTGTAGGTGATCGCCGGGCCGCTGATGCCGGCGCCGCACTGGAACCGCCACAGGATCTCGCCGGTGCCGGCATCGTGCGCGTCGAGATGGCCGTCCTCCTCGCCGGAGAAGACCAGGCCGCCCGCCGTCGCCAGCGTGCCGCCGGCAAGCCGGCTCTCGGACCTCACCGACCAGGCGATGGTGCCGCCCTTGGCGAGGTTGACCGCCGTGAGCGTGCTGAAGCTCGGCTCGCCCTTCGCCTCGCCGGTCTCGGTGTAGCGTATCTCCGGCCGTCCGGGGCCGCCGGGCACGGTCTTGACGGTGTAGGTGGTCGCCCCGTGCCGGACCTGTGCGAAGGCGAGACCGCTTGCGGCATCGTAGGCCGTCGGCGGCCAGGACACGGCGCCGAGGGGTCCCGGCGCGACCACGGTGCCTTCCGCGGTCGGGGGAGCGAACAGGTTCTTCTGCGCGATCAGCGGGGCCGAGCGCTCGAGCAGCCGGCCCGTGGCGCGGTCGTGGACGTAGATCCAGCCGGTCTTGCTGGCGGAGGCGACCGCCTGCACCGGGCCGTCCTTCCCGTTCAGGTCGAGCAGGAACGGCGGGCTCGCTACATCGTAGCCCCACTCGTCGTGCGGCACCTGCTGATAGTACCAGCGCAGCGCGCCGGTTTTCGCGTCGAGCGCCACGAGGCTCATCGTGTAGAGGTTGTCGCCCGGCCGCGAGAGCCCGAAATTCTGCGGCGCCGGGTTGCCGGTGCCGAGGTAGATCAGGCCGAGATCCGGGTCGAAGGCCGGGGTCATCCAGAGCGATCCGCCGCCGACCCGCCATGCCTCTCGGTTGGCCGGCGCTGCCGCCTTCTCGGCGGCGACGTCGCGATGCAGCGGGACGCCGTCGGCGGTGGTCTCGACGTATCCGCCCTCCCAGCCGTCGGCCTTGGTGACGTACCAGCGCCAGCGTTCTTCGCCGGTCTTCGCGTCGTAGGCGGCGAGCCACCCGCGGCGCCCGTAGCCGCCCTCGATCCCGACGACCGAGCCGCCGTCGAGGCCGCCCTTCTCGTCCTCGACATGGAGCCCGTAGCCGGCGCCGCTCACCCCGACGATGACGAGACCGTCGGCGACGAGCGGCGGCATCTTGAAGCCGAGGCGGCTCGAGCCCTGCACTGGCTTGCCGCCGAGCTGCGCCGTCAGCCCCGATGCGGTCTCGGACTCGCCTTCCTCCGGGCGTACGGCCTCGTGGTCCCACACGACCTTTCCGGACTTGGCGTCGAGCGCGATCACCCGCCCGTCCATCGTCGCCTGGAACACGAGGCCGTCGGAGACGGCGACGCCGCGGTTCGAGGGCGGCCCGAAGATCTTCTCGGTGCGCGGCTTGTGGGTGTAGGTCCACAGCACCCGGCCGGACTTCGCGTCGAGCGCTGCGACGTTGTTCTGCGTGGTCGAGAGGTAGAGCGCGCCGTCGACCATCACCGGCTGGGCCTGGAAGTAGCCGGTCACCCCGGTCTGGAACATCCAGGCCGGCCGGAGCCGCCCGACGTTGCTCCGGTCGATCGCCGAGAGATCGGAGAAATTCCGGTTGGAATGGTCGTGCCCGAAGGTCCGCCACTCGCCGGCGGGCTCGGCGGCCCGCGCCGGCAGGGCGAGCGCAAGGAGCGCCACGGCGGCAACGGTCGATGTCGTCCTCGATGAACGCGGCACGCCGGCTTCCTCCCGCTCGGCGCGCAGGGCCGAGATGATTTCTTCTGGTTGCAGCCGGTAAGCGTTATCCCGCGAACTGTCGAACCGGACGAACGTCGCCGGCGCATCGATCCGCGGCCGCACCGGATCTCGGAGGGCGTTCCCTCAATGCCCCGCCGGCGCGTCGCCGCCGCGCTCGACCCGCTTGAGGATCATCGCCAGCGGCACCGCCGAAGCCGAGACGAGGCAGAGCGCCCAGAACACGTCGATGTAGGCGAAGAACGCCGTCTGCGTCGCGAGCTGCTGCCCGATCCAGGCGGTGGCCTGCCCCTGCGCGTCGACGCCGGGAGTGCCGTGCACCGTGAAGTACTGCGTCGCCTGCCGCATGGTCTCCTGGTAGGCCGGGCTCGTGGTGGTGACGCTCTCCGACAGCCGGCTCTGATGGAACTGGCTGCGATAGGCCAGGATGTTCTGCGCCAGCGACACGCCCATCGACCCGCCGACGTTGCGGGCGACGTTGATCAAGGCCGAGGCCTGGTCGGTCTGCGACTTCTCGATGCCCTCGTACGAGGCGGCGGTGATCGAGATGAAGATCATCGGCAGGCCGATGCCGATGTAGATCCGCGACCAGGCGAAGAACCAGAACGTGGAATCGCCGTAGATCCGGGTCAGGTCGTACATCGCCAGCGCCACGATCGTCGCGCCGGTGGCGATCAGCCATTTCGGCTGGAAGTAGCCGGACACCTGCCCGATCACCAGCATCATCGCCACGGTGACGAGGCCGCCGGGCGCCAGCACGAGCCCCGAGATGGTGGCGGTGTAGCCGTAATAGTCCTGCGTGATCTGCGGGATGAACTGCGTCGTCGCGATCAGGATCGCGCCGGTGGCGAGCATGACCAGGAAGCAGGAGCCGAACTGGCGCTTGCCGAGAAGGCGCAGGTCGACGGCCGGGTTCTTCGCCCTCAGAAGCCACGGGATCATCGCGACGAACGACACCACGGCGAGAACACCGAAGACCTGGATCAGCGGCGAGCCGAACCAGTCCTTGCGCTGGCCCTCGTCAAGGCAGACCTCGAGCGAGCCGAGGAAGGTCGCCACCAGGAGGAAGCCGACGACGTCGAACCGGATGCCCTTCTTCCGCAGCGCCTTGCGCTCCTTCACCGCGGCTTCGGAATCTTCCAGAAGCCACCACATCAGCGCCAGCGCGATCACGCCGACGGGGCCGTTGATCAGGAAGCACCAGTGCCAGGAGACGTTGTCGGACAGCCAGCCGCCGAGCGTCGGGCCGACGACCGGCGCGACGACGATCGCGAGCCCGTAGAGCGCGAAGGCTTGACCCCGCTTGGCGGGGGGGAACGAGTCGGCGAGGATCGACTGCGCCAGGGGCGCCATGCCGCCGCCGCCGAGCCCCTGGATCACGCGGAACACCAGCAGCGAGTTCAGGTCCCAGGCGAAGCCGCAGGCGATCGAGGCGATGGTGAACAGCGCGACGCTGGCGATGAAGAACGCCTTGCGGCCGTAGCGCTTGGCCAGGAAGCTCGATGCGGTGAGCGCGATCGCGTTGGCGACGAGGTAGCTCGTGACGACCCACGCCGCCTCGTCCGGCCCGACCGCGAGCCCGCCCGAGATATAGCGGAGCGCGACGTTGGCGATGGTGGTGTCGAGCACCTCCATGAAGGTCGCGAGCGCGACCACGAGCGCCACCGCCCACGGGCTGTGGCCGCCCGCGGTGCGCGGCAGGCCGCCGGACGTCGCCTTTGCCTTTCCCGCATCCTTGCCGCCGGCCTTGCGCGAACCGCCGCCCGCCGCGGCGGCCCCGGCGCTCATCGCACCCGCACCGTCGGCACGATCGACATGCCGGGGCCGATCGACACGTCCTGCGGCCACTCGTCGACGACGATCTTCACCGGGACGCGCTGCACCACCTTCACGTAATTGCCGGTGGCGTTCTGCGCCGGCAGCAGGCTGAAGGCGGTGCCCGAGCCGGGCTGAACCGAGGCGACCGTCCCGTTGATCTTGCGGTCGGGATAGGCGTCGATCTCGATCCTCACCGACTGGCCGGGGCGCATGTCGGTGATCTGCGTCTCCTTGTAGTTGGCGACGACCCACTTCTCGTCGGGCACGAACATCGCCAGCGATTGGCCGGCCTGAGCGTACTGCCCGACCGCGCCGGTGAGCTGCACGACCCGGCCCGGCTGCGCCGCCGTCACCGTCGTGTAGCCGAGGTTGAGCACGGCCTGCGCCGCCTGCGCCTCGGCGTTGGCGAGGCTGGCCTCGGCCGATGCCCGCTGCGCCTGGAGCGAGCCGATCTGCTTCTGCGCCTGCACCACGCTGGCGTTCGCGCTCGTCAGCGCGGCCTGGCGCTGCTCGAGGGTCGAGGTCGAGGATTGCGATTGCTGCACGGTGCCGGCGCCGCGGCTGGCGAGATCCTTGTAGCGGGCGGCATCCGCCTTCGCGAAGTCGAGCGCCGCCTGGTTCTGCGTCACCTGCGCCTTGGCGACGTCGATCTGCGCCTTCTGCGCCTCGACCTGCGCGTCGACGTTCTGAATCGACGCCTTGGCCGAGGCGATCTGCGCCTGAGCCTGCTCGAGGGCGACCTGATAATCGCGCCGGTCGATCTGGAACAGGGTCGCGCCGGTGTCGACGTGCTGGTTGTCGGTGACCGAGAGCGCGACGACGTAGCCGGACACCTTCGGCGCGATCGAGAACTGGCGCGCGTCGACGAAGGCGTCGTCGGTGGATTCGTAAGGGTGCAGGTAGATCTGCCAGTAGAAGAACCCGGCGATGCCGAGCAGCACGATCGCGATCCCGCCGAGGACGAACCACCACGGATGGCGCTTGAGGATACCCGGCCGGTTCTCGTCGTCCTCGCCCTCGGACGACGCGTCCTGATCGGGCTCGGCCTTGCTCTCGTCGGCTTCGTCGGCCTCGTCGCCCGCGGGAGGATCCTTCTCCTGCGGCTTGAGATCGATGATGTCGCGTCGGTCGGGCGCCTCCCGGTCGTCGGGGCGCGTCTGCGGGTCCAGGGCCGTCGCCTGGCGCTGATCGTCTAGCATCGAAAAGAAACCGCCTGCGCCCGCGCCGAACACTGCCGAAGCGGCCGGAGCGAACGAATAACCCGCCTCACCGACTAAAAAGGCGATGCGACGGCAAAGTTCCGCTGCGCTTCGCCGCGCCGTTCGACCCCGCGGGACAGGACCGAGGGGAACGGGCGTTGCGGTGCGGCGTTTTCGCGCCGGAGTACCGTACCGATCACCAGCGAGCCGATGCGATGGCCCTCTTCTCTCGAACCCATCCGACCGGCGTCCCGCTCGTCGGGACCGCGCGCCTCGACGCGATGAGCCGGACGCTGGCGCGCAACTGGTGGCTCGTCGCCCTGCGCGGCGTCGTCGCCATCCTGTTCGGCGTGATGGCCTTCGTGGCGCCGGCTGCCTTCGTCTTGTCACTGGTGTGGTTCTTCGCCGCCTACATGGTCGTTGACGGCGTGTTCGCGATCGTCGCCTCGGTCCGGGCGGCACAGGCCCACGAGCGCTGGGGCTTCCTGCTGATCGAGGGCCTGCTCGACATCCTGGTCGGCGTCGCGGCCTTCTTCGTGCCCGGCGCCGCCGTCTGGGCCTTCGTCCTGCTCGTCGCGATCTGGGCAATCGTCACGGGCGCGCTGATGATCGCGGCCGCCTTCCGCCTGCACCTGCATTTCGGACGTTGGTGGCTCGGCCTCGGCGGCGTGGTCTCGATCCTGTTCGGTGCGGTGCTGCTCGTCGAGCCGGGCATGTCGGCGCTGGTGCTCACCTGGTGGCTCGGCGCCTACGCCGTCGCCTTCGGCGTCCTGCTGGTCGTCCTCGGCTTCCGCCTGCGCGACCGCCACGAGGCTGCCGGCTCGCCGATGCCCTTCCGCCACGGCGTCTGAGAGACCGGACGTCCCGGCGGACGCCACACGGCATAGCTTCGCTCCGCCCGATCGTTCTAGAACGGCAGCGCCGGCGGGGCTGTGGCGTCGCACGGGCCGCCGTTCAGGAACACGATGCCTTCACCCGATCCGGATCGACGCCCCCCCGACGACGCCTCGCCCGATGCCGGTGCCGCGGCGCGGGAGGCGGCTGCCGCCGCCAAGGTGCTGGCGCGCCAGCTCGGCATCCTCGCAGCCGGTGCCGCGCGCGGCGCCGGGCGCAGGGGCCGGGAGGCGGCGCGCGCCACCGGATCGCTCGTCGGGGTCCTCGCGGCACGCCGCCGATCCAAAGCTCCGGCCGAGGCTGACGCCCCCATCGCGGGTCCGGCGACCGCCGGGTCCGCGCCGTCGCGCTTCGCCATCCGCGGGCGTTCGCTGCGCCCCGCCCTCCTGGTTGCCGGCGCCGTCGTCGCGTTGCCGCTCGTCGCGCTGGCCGGCTACGTCCTGTTCGCGTTCCTGACGCTGCCGCCGCTCGGCGGCGTGGTGATCGACCAGGGCCAGCGCGCGCTCACCGTCGAGGCCGACGACGGCCGGGTCTTCGCCACCCGCGGCGCGTTCCGGGGGCAGCCGATCACCAAGGCGGAGCTTCCGCCGCATCTCGCTCAGGCGATCGTCGCCATCGAGGATCGGCGCTTCTACAGCCATTGGGGCATCGACCTGCGTGGGCTGGTGCGCGCGGCCTGGCGCAACGCCGTCGGCGGCGGGGTGCGCGAGGGCGGCTCGTCGATCACGCAGCAATATGTCCGGCTGACGTCGCTCAACCAGGAGAAGACCCTGCGCCGCAAGATCCAGGAGGCCTTCCTGGCGTTGCGGGTCGAGTCTGAGATGAGCAAGGACGACATCCTCCTCGGCTACCTCAACACCGCCTATTTCGGGGCCGGCGCCTACGGTGCCGACGCGGCGGCGCGGCGCTACTTCGGCAAGGGCGCGAAGGCGCTGACCCTGCCGGAAGCGGCGATGCTCGCCGGGCTGGTGCGGGCGCCCTCGCAGCTCGCCCCGACGCGCAACTTCGGCGGCGCCAAGGAGCGCGCCGACGTGGTGCTGCAGACCATGGTCGAGACCGGCGCGATCACCGCGGAGGCCGCCGACGCGGCGCGGGCCAAGACCGTGACGCTGCGCACGCCGCCGGAGACGCCGCCGGGCAGCAACTACTTCCTCGACCTCCTCGCCGCCGACGCCAAGAAGCTCACCGACGCGCCGGGCGACCTCACCGTGCGCTCGACCCTCAACCTCGACCTCCAGAGCCTCGCCGAGGGAATCGTCGCACGCCGCCTCGACGCCGAGGGCGGCAAGAAGAAGATCGGCCAAGGCGCGCTCGTCGCGATGTCGAAGGACGGCGCGATCCTCGCGATGGTGGGCGGGCGCGACTACGAGGACAGCCAGTTCAACCGCGCGACCCAGGCCAAGCGCCAGGCCGGCTCGCTGTTCAAGCTGTTCGTCTACCTCACCGCCTACGAGAACGGCCTGACCCCGGAGACCGTGCTGGTCGACCGCCCGGTGCAGATCGGCGACTGGGAGCCGCAGAACGCCAACAACCGGTTCCGCGGCGCCGTGCCGCTGCGGACCGCCTTCGCGCTCTCGATCAACACGGTGGCGGCCCAGCTCGGCGAGGAGCTCGGCATCCCGGCCGTGATCGCGACGGCGAAATCCCTCGGGGTGCAGTCCGATCTGCCGAACGTGCCGAGCCTCGCGCTCGGCTCGGCCGAGGTGACGCTGCTGGAGATGACACGCGCCTATGCCGGCGTTCTGGCCAACCGCACGCCGGTGGAAAGCTTCGACATCCACGCGATCCGCGGCGGAGCGCCGGCCCCGCTCTATCTGCGCCCCGACGCCAAGCCCGCCGCCGGCCTGCCGGGCGACAGCCGCACGATGATGCTCGATTCGCTGCAGGCGGTGGTCGACGGCGGAACCGGCAAGGGCGCGCGCGTGTCCGGCTTGGCCGTCGGCGGCAAGACCGGGACGACGCAGGATTACCGCGACGCCTGGTTCATCGGGATGACGCCCGACATGGTCGTCGGCGTCTGGGTCGGCAACGACGACAATTCCGCGATGAACCGCGTCGGCGGCGGCGACGTCCCGGCCTCGATCTTCCGCGATTTCGTGCAGCGGACCTCGGCGCAGATGGCCAAGGGCCGCAAGCGCCCCTCCGCGGTCAAGGCCGAGCCGCAGCCGGCCGAAGCGCCGCCGCCCGCGGCCGCCGCGCCGGCCGCCGGCCCCGAGTCGCGCGGCGTGCCCGAGGTGATCGATACCGGGACCCTGTCGTTCCGCGGCCGCACCGTGCGGCTTGCCGGCGTCGACGGCCAGGGCGGCCACCTCGCCCGCCAGCTCGCGCGCTACCTGCGCCGCCGCGAGGTGGTGTGCGCGCCCGATGCCGGCGGAACCCAAGGCACCCGCTGCCGCATCGACGGCGACGACCTCGCCGCGCTGATCCTCTCGGCCGGCGGCGCCCGCGCCAGCGAGGACGCGCCGCCCGACCTGCTCGCGGCGGAGGAGCAGGCGCGGTCGGAACGCACCGGGATGTGGGGCGGGCGCCGCTGAGGGAACGTCCCGGCTTACCCGGGGCCTTCCATCCGATCCGGGCCCGCGGCGATCGACGCAGCGCTCCGGTCCGAGGCGGCCGTTCATAACGCGTTGTAGAACCCAATCGCCTCCTCGAGCTCGCGCTCCTCATAGCCGAAATGCGAGATCACGATCCGCTCGAAGCGCTCGTAGATCCTGCCCAGGGCGAGGGCGTAGTCGTGGCGCGGATCCACGGCGATGGCGCGCGCGATCTGCAGGATGCGTTCGAGCAGGGCGTGCACGGTCCGGTGCTCTGCGCCGAGGCGGTCGAGGACCGGGCGCATGCCAGCGTCCTGCCTGATGGCCGGGAAGACGCTGCCTTCCTCGATGTCGTGATGCATCTGGAGCATCTGGCATTGTTGCCCGCACAGGTTGCCGAACGCGCGGTAGTTCGCGACCATCGACAGGGACGCGACGCCCTCGGACACGGCCTCGACGGTGCCGGTCCCCGACCGGAACCGGTCGAGCGCAGCGCGGACGGCGGCAAGCTCGGCGAGGTGGTGCCGGTGATACAGGCCCAGGCGCCGCCCTCGGGCGCGTTGCATCGGGGTGACGCCGGGGATGGCCGGTGCCCTGGGCCGGGTCGCGTCGTCCAGGAAGGGGATCCCTTCCAGGGTCAGGATGGGTTCGACCGTCATGGCGGGCAGGCTTTCGCTTCGGAACTCGTGGGAAGGGCGAGGGACCGGGTTCGCGCCTCCGCGTCAGCCCGCCGGTTGGCGCCTCTTCAGCTCCATGTTCTCGCGGTAGAGCAATTGGAGGCTCTTGAAGACGCCGGCGAGATACGACGCGTAGGTCGGCAGGGTGTCTACGGCGACGCCCGCGCGTGTCGCGAAATGCGCGACGATGGCATCGGACTCGGCGGTGAGGACGCCGGGCGTCAGCTCGGCCGTCGGATAGGCGACCCGGGTTCCGGTTCGTGCGAGAAGACTGCCGATCTCCGTCTGCTCCTTCGTGCCGGGGACGAACTCGCGCAAGGTCACGTGGTCGAGCTGCCCGGTTTCCAGGAGGAACAGGCGGACCTTGAAGCAGAACGGGCAGCCGGCCATCAGGTAGATGACGGGCTTGAACGGGGTATCGGTCATAGGCGGTTTTCCTCTTCGATGCGGGCTCGAAAGGTCGATGCGGCCGGAGCAAACGACGTCCGACGCTATCCTGAGAGGCATCAGCACAGCCGGGCGACGGCGAGGCTCACGACCAGCAGCAGGATCGCCGGCGCGGGCGAGGACGGCAGCACCGGGAGGTGGGCGAGGATCGCGCCTGTCATGTTCGCCGCGAGCCAGACGGCACCGAAGAATCCGTAGCCCGGCACCAGGAGGGGCGCGGCTCCGACGACCTCGATCACGCCCGTGACGATCCCGAGCCATTGCCCGAGGCCGATCTGATCGAAGAACTGGATCATGATCGGAACGCCGCCGCGCCTGGCACCGCCGGTTTCCAGGAAGGCGACGACGAGCAACGCCGTCAGGACCAGGACGGTGATGTCGCGAGCGCGCGCGGGCGCAGCTGCAGGAGCGACGAGGGTCTGCGACATGCGCGATCTCCTTGCTGGACGGTGAAGCCGGAGCGATCGCCGGTCGCGCGCGCCGATGCACGGGGTTCCGTCTCGTGCCTCGGTTTCGATTAGTGACCGGGTCATGATATGAGTTCGCGGAGCCGTCGCAAGACGGCACAAACCGGATACCGAGGTTACATGGATGTGACCGCGTCCCAGGCGAAGCACTCGCCCGAGTGCCTGCGCGTCTCGCAACTGCTGTCGCGCATCGGCGACAAGTGGACCGTGCTCGTGATCATGCTGTTGCGTGAGCGCGCGTGCCGTTTCAGCGAACTCAAGCGCGGCGTCGACGGGATTTCGCAGCGGATGCTGACCCTCACGCTGCGCCATCTCGAGCGGGACGGTCTGGTGACCCGGACGGTGACGCCGACCATCCCGCCGCGCGTCGACTACGAACTCACGGAGATCGGGCATTCCCTTGCGGAGCCGATCCAGGCGCTCGGGCGATGGGCGTTCGACAACCTCGCCCGGATCGACGCCGCACAGGCATCGTACGATGCGCGCGCGGAGGCGGCCTGACGCCACCCCATCGCACCCGTGGATTCACTGGCGTCGGTGACGGGCTCCGTCAGCGCTCGACGGCGTCCCCTGCGGCATGATCGGACGGCGCCGGGACATGCGGCGCGTGCTGTGGCGGTCACCGCGCAGGATGTCGAGGAAGCCCGATGCGAGCGGAAACGGAAGGCCCCCCGCTGCCGCATCGGCGGCGGCGACCCCGCCGCGTTGATCCTCTCTGCCGGTGGCGCCCGTGCCTTCGAGGGTCGGGTTCGGCGACAGACGGCCGTCGCCCTATCGGTCCGCGAGCCAAACGGCCTGACGCGGTCGCCGGCGGCTGCTAGCGTCCGATCCCACTCGAACAAGAACGTCTGCGGGAGGTCACGATGCGGAAACCCGTCCTGGGTCTCGCCTGGGCGCTGCTGAGCTTCGGGTCACCGGCTCTGGCCGAGCCTGCGCCCGACCATCCGGCGACCTTCAAGCCGGCGCAGCGCGAGGGCTACTTCTTCGTCGGCGGCGCCTACGAGACGGTCGCGGGCAAGGGTGCCGCCGTCGGGCAGATGTTCGTGCAGTATCACGCGCCGGTCGAGGTGGCGCAGCCCTATCCCGTGGTGATGGTGCACGGCACGGCGCAGACCGGCGTGAACTTCCTCGGCACGCCGGACGGGCGTCCCGGCTGGGTCGATCGGTTCGTCGAGAAGGGGTTTGCCGTCTACGTCGTCGATCAGGTCGGCCGCGGCCGGTCCGGCGACGATCCGGACGCCTACGGCCCCTATGCGCGGCTCGCGCCGAACGACCTGGAGACGATCTTCACCGGGCAGGAGCGCTTCGACCTGTTTCCGCAGGCCAAGCTTCACACCCGCTGGCCGGGCGGGGCCGGCGTGAGGGGCAACGCGGCGTTCGACCAGTTCTACTTCTCGCAGGTGCCGTTCATCGCCAGCGCCCTGCGCAGCGAGGAGCTCGTCGACCCCGCGCTGATCGCGCTGCTCGAGAAGATCGGGCCGTCCGTCCTGCTGACGCATTCGCAGGCCGGCGTGTTCGGATGGGCGGTGTCGGACCGGCGCCCCGACCTGGTGAAGGCGCATGTCGCGGTCGAGCCGAACGGGCCGACCTTCTACGACATCCGCTTCAAGGGGGGAGCGGCCTGGTACGAGAAGGTCGGCGAGGCGCGTGCCCGGCCCTACGGCATCACCCGCGTGCCACTCACCTTCGATCCGCCGGTCTCGACCCCGACCGACCTCGTCGTAGCGCAGTCCGAGGCGCCGCTCCGTCCCGGCCAGATCCGCTGCTGGCTCCAGGCCGAGCCGGCACGCAAGCTGCCGAATCTCGCCCGCGTACCGGCCGTGATCGTGACGGCCGAGGCCTCGTTCCGCGCGACGATGGACGACTGCACCGGCGCCTTCCTCGAGCAGGCGGGCGCTAAGCCCGACCGCTTGGCGCTGGCCGAGCACGGCATCCACGGCAACGGCCACATGATGATGCTGGAGACCAACAACGGCGAGGTCGCCGACGCGATCATCGGATGGATCGCCGGCAGGCTGAAGTAGCGGCGCGGCCTACCGGAACGGCGGCTCGTCGAAGCTGCGCAGCTTGCGCGAGTGCAGGCCGTGGCGGTCGCCGCGCAGGATGTCGAGGGCGGCTAGCCCGATCAGCAAGTGCTCGGCCACCGCTCGCTCGTAGAACGCGTTGGCCGCGCCCGGCAGCTTGATCTCGCCGTGCAGCGGCTTGTCGGAGACGCAGAGCAGCGTGCCGTAGGGCACCCGCAGGCGGTAGCCCTGCGCGGCGATCGTCCCGCTCTCCATGTCGACGCCGATGGCGCGGCTGAGGTTGATCCGGCGGCGTTCCTGGCTGAAGCGCAGCTCCCAGTTGCGGTCGTCGTAGGTGACGACCGTGCCGGTGCGCAGGCGCCGCTTCAGCGCGTCGGCCTTCTCCCCCGTGACCTGCGCGGCCGCGGCCTGGAGCGCGAGCTGCACCTCGGCGAGCGCTGGCACCGGAACGTCCGGCGGCACCAGCTCGTCGAGGATGCGGTCGCGGCGCATGTAGCCGTGGGCGAGCACGTAGTCGCCGATGGTCTGCGATTGCCGCAGGCCGCCGCAATGCCCGACCATCAGCCAGCAATGCGGGCGCAGCACCGCGAGGTGATCGGTGATCGTCTTCGCGTTCGAGGGGCCGACGCCGATATTGACCAGCGTCGTGCCCTGCGCGGTGCCGTCGGCACCTTCGGACGCGAGGTGGTAGGCCGGCATCTGGAAGCGGTGCCAGGGCGAGGCGGCCATCAGCGCCGCCGGGTCGGCGGAGGCGGCCTCGCCGCGCGTCACGGTGATGCCCCCCGGCATGACCAGCTTGGTGAAGCCCTCCGCGCCGGAGGCGAGGCGCTCCAGCCCGTGGCGGACGAACTGGTCGACGTAGCGGTGGTAGTTGGTCAGCAGGATCCAGGGCTGGACCTCGCGCCAGTCGCAGCCGGTGTAGTGCACGAGGCGACGGAGCGAGTAATCGACCCGCACGGCGTCGAACAGGGCGAGCGGGCGCGGCTCGTCGGCCATCGGCTGCCAGGTCCCGTCGGCGATCTCGTCGCCGACGAGCGAGAGCAGCGGCACCGGGAACCAGGTCGCGAGCTCGGCCGGGCTGACGCGTCCCGCGCCGAGGTCGGTGCCGGGCTCGAGCACGTAGGAATACGGGATCTCCTGCGCGCTCAGGCCGACCTCGAGCCCGACCCCGTAATCGGCCACCAGCGGCTCGAGCTGCGCCGTCAGGTAGGCGCGAAAGTCGGCGGGGCTGGTGACGGTGGTGCTGTAGGTGCCCGGCGCCTGCATCTTGGCGGTCGCGCGGCTGATGCGCGGGACCGGGCCGGCGGGCCGGTAGGTCACGCGAAGCTCCGGGTAGCGGAACTGCAGCCGCTCGGCGGCGTCCGGCGGCCTGCCGCCGTCCAGCGTGCGGGTCAGCGCGGTGCGCAGGGCCTGGGTCGCGCCGGCATGCAGCTCGACCAGCCGGTCGACGGCGGTCGCGACGTCGGCCACCGCCTCCATCGGGCGCAGTTCGTTCTCGATCACGCGCGTTCCCCGTTCAGATCCTGCCTGGCCCGTCCCGCCCGGCTCTACACCCCGGCGCCCGTGCGCGCGAGACGGGGCTTGCGGTCGGCGTCGCGTTGCCCGAAAGCCGGCGGATGACCGATCGGGATGCCAAGAACGCGACCAGCATGGACGCCGCCGGCGACGCGTTCGCTCGCCGCGCGGGCGAGGAGGCCGTCGCCCTCCCCGATCGCGCCGATGCCGGGCTCCACTTCATCGGCCGTATCCGCACGCCGTGGACGGTTCGCGGAGACTGCCCGAAGAACGGGCTGCAGACCGACGCGGCCTGCACCGTCGCGGTCGATCCGCGCTACGCGCCGGGCCTGCAGAACGTCGAGGGCGCGAGCCACCTGATCCTGCTGTACTGGATGGACCGGGCCGAGCGCGGCCTGCTGGTGCAGCGCCCGCGCCACGCCGACGGCAGCCGCGGCACGTTCTCGCTGCGCTCGCCGGCGCGGCCGAACCCGATCGCGCTCTCGGTGGTGGAGCTGCTCGGACGCGACGGCGCGACCCTGACGGTGCGCGGTCTCGACTGCCTCGACGGCACCCCGCTCCTCGACATCAAGCCCTACTATGCGACGACCGATTCCCGGCCCGACGCGACGGTGGACCGGGCCGGAACCGCCCGCGCATGAGGCGCCGCATCGTCGCCGGCCTCGCCGCCCTCGCCCTCGTCGGCACCGGCATCCTGATCGGGCGGATGCTCGCGGTCGCGCCGGTCAACGTCCGCGCCTACGCACAGGGCCGCCTCACCGCGGTGCAGGTCCATCTCGACGAGGCGCCCGCCGACTACGTCTTCCTGGCCGGCGATTCCCACGCCGAGTTGGAAACGCCGGCGCAACGACCCTGCGGCCTGGAACTCGTGAACGGCGGGGTCAGCGGCGCCAGCGCGCCGGTCTACGCCGACCTCGTCGCGACCATCCGGTTTCCGGTCCGGCCGCGGGCGGCGGTGCTGACGATCGGCACCAACGACATCCTGGCCAAGAACCACCCGCGCGAGGCCGCGGCGGCGGCGCGCTACGAGGCGGCGGCGACGCGGATCATCCGCCAGCTGACGGCGAACACGGATCGCCTCGTCGTCACAGCGCTGCCGCCGATCGGTCGCGCGCTCGACGGGCGCCTCGACCCGCTCGCGGTCGCGGATTACTCGGATCGGCTCAAATCCCTGTGCGCGCGGCTCGGCTGCCGCTTCGCCGATCCCTTCGCCGCGATCCGCGACGGGGCGACGGGCTTCGCCAAGCCCGGCACGATGCGCGACGGGCTCCACCTTGCGGCCTACCGGCCCGTGCTCGGCGCGCTCGTGCCGGCCCTGTGCGACCCAACGCCGCCCTGATCGGATCCGCGCACGGCCAAAAAGGTTGTGTCGGCGGAGACAAGTTTCCAGCCGGCAGGTGCGCAACGGGTGCGATCGGGTCTAAGTATTCCGGATACCGGGACGATCCGGCAACGCGCGAGCGGATGCGCGGCGGAACACGTCTCGGCGGGGCATGGTCAATGGGTGGATCGATCACCGGCGCACAGGAATTTCCCGCGGTGAGCCGGGACGAGCCCGCCATCGTCGATCCCGACGTCTACGTTCCGGCACTGCTGACGCACCTGTCGAACACGCTGACCAACAACGCCTCGATCTTCTACCGGCAGCATTTCGGGGTCGGCCTGACCGACTGGCGGATCATGTACCGGCTCGCCTCCGAGCCGTGGATCACCGCACACCGGATCTGCGAGCTGTCGGCCCTCGACAAGGCCGTGGTGAGCCGCAGCATCGCCTGGATGGAGAGCCGCGGCCTGGTGCTGATCCAGGGCGACGCGAAGGACGCCCGCCGCCGCCTGCTGGCGCTGTCGCCCGCCGGCCTCGACCTGCACGACCGCATCACCGTCGTGGCGCTGGAGCGCGAGCGCAACTTCCTCGCCGCGCTCAGCGCGGACGAGGTCGCCGAGACGATCCGCCTGCTGACGAAGCTGGTCGACAACCTCGGCGCGTTCTCGAAGCCGGTGGCGATCCCGCCCGAGGCGGTCGCCCCTGACGAGACCGCGCCGCCGACATCGCCGCGCCGGCCGATCAAGCCGCGGTAGCGGCCGGGCGGCTCGGGGCCGGCGGCCGGATCCGGTACCAGCCGACGTAGAGCGCCGGCAGGAAGAACAGCGTCAGGAAGGTCGCCGCGATGATGCCGCCGATCATCGCGTAGGCCATCGGCCCCCAGAACACCTCGCGGGCGATCGGGACCATGCCGAGGCTCGCCGCCGCGGCCGTCAGCAGGATCGGGCGCATGCGGTGGCGGGTCGCCTCCACCACCGCGTCCCAGGGCCCGAGGCCGTCGGCCTCGCATTCCTCGATCTGGCTCACCAGGATCACCGCGTTGCGGATGATGATGCCGATCAGCGCCAGGATGCCGAGGATCGCGACGAAGCCCATCGGCTTGCCCGAGGGCAGCAGCGCCGCGACGACGCCGATGAGCCCGAGCGGGGCCACGCTCGACACCAGGAACAGCTTCTGCACGCTCTGCAGCTGGATCATCAGGAACACCGCCATCGTCAGCAGCATCACCGGCACCACCGCGGCGATCGGGCCCTGGCCCTTGGCCGCCTCCTCGACCGCGCCGCCGGTGGCGAGCGCGTAACCCTCCGGCAGGGCCGCGGCGAACGCGTCGATGTCGGCGGCGAGCGCCGCCACGATGGTCGGCGGCTGCGTCGCGTCGATAATCGGGGCGCGCACCGTCAGCGTCGCGACCCGATCGCGGCGCCAGACGATCGGCTGCTCCAGGTCGTAGGCGATCCGCGCGAAGGCGAGCAACGGCACCACCGAGCCGTTGGCGAGCGTCACCTGCAGGCTCTGCAGGGTGTCGAGCGAGGTCCGTTCCGCCGCCTGCGCCCGCCCGATCACGTTGACGAGGTAGATCGAGTCGCGCACCTGCGTGATCGCCGTGCCGCCGACGACGCCGTTGAGGATGCCGGCGATGTCCTGGCTGGTGACGCCGAGCTGGCGTGCCTTGTCCTGCAGGATCTCGACCCGCAGCACCTTGCCGGGCTCGTTCCAGTCGAAGGTCGGCACGCCGACATGCGGGCTCTTGGCAACGATGTCGGCGAGCGCGAGCGCCTTCGCGCGGACCACCTGGAGGTCGGGCCCGCTCAAGCGGTACTGGATCGGCCGGCCGACCGGGGGGCCGAGCGAGAGCGGGTTCACGAACACGTCGGTGCCGACGAAGTCGCGCTTCGCCCGCTCCTCGAGCTTGGGGAACAGGCGGTCGCGCGCCTCCAGCGACTTCGTCACCACGACGACCTGCCCGAAGAAGCTGTTGGCGAGCTGCTGGTCGAGAGGCAGGTAGAAGCGGACCGCCCCCTGGCCGACATAGGACGACCAGCGCTCGACGTCGGGGTTGCCCGTCAGGGTCGCCTCGAAACGGTCCATCTGGGCCTGCGTCTCGGTAACCGTCGCGTTCTGCGGCAGGGTGAAGTCGACCAGGATTTCGGTGCGGTCGGAGGCAGGGAAGAACTGCTGCTGCACGAAGGTCATGCCGTACATCGACAGGCCGAGCAGCGCGACGCAGCCCGCGACGGTGAGCCAGCGGAAGCGCATCGCGGCGACGAGCGCGCGCAGGAACAACCGCCCCATCCGGCCGGGCTCGTGGCTGTGCTTCTTCATGGTCTTGGGCAGCAGCGTCACGCCGATCAGCGGCGCGAACAGCACGGCCACCACCCACGAGACCAGGAGCGAGGCGGCGATCACCACGAACAGCGAGTAGGTGTACTCGCCGGCCGACGAGCCGTTGAAGCCGATCGGCAGGAAGCCGGCCACCGTCACCAGGGTGCCGGTCAGCATCGGGAAGGCGGTCGAGGTGTAGGCGAAGGTCGCGGCCTTCTTCAGCGAATCGCCGAGCTCGAGCCGCGCGACCATCATCTCGACGGTGATCATCGCGTCGTCGACGAGCAGGCCCAGCGCGATGATCAGCGCACCGAGCGAGATGCGCTGCAGGGTGACGCCCATGATCTGCATCACGACGAAGACGATGGCCAACACCAGCGGGATCGAGATCGAGACCACGAGGCCGGCGCGGATGCCGAGGCTGAGGAAGCTGACCGCGAGCACGATCACCACCGCCTCGAGAAGCGCCTGGGTGAAGCCACCGACCGCCTCCTCGACGATCCGCGGCTGGTCCGAGACGAGGTGGATGCCGACGCCGATCGGCAGCTTCGCCTCGATCAGGCGCATGCGCGCCTTCAGGTCCTCGCCGAAATGCAGCAGGTTGGCGTTCGGCCGCATGGCGATCGCCAGCCCGATCGCCGGCTTGCCGTCGACGCGGAACAGCGCGGCCGGCGGGTCCTCGTAGCCGCGGCTGATCTCGGCGACGTCCGACAGGCGGAAGAAGCGGTCGTTGACCCGCAGGTTGATGGTCTCCAGCGAGGTCTCGGACGAGAACTGCCCGCTCACCCGCACCGAGACCCGCTCCGGCCCGGCCTGGACGACGCCCGAGGGCGAGATCGCGTTCTGGCTCTGCAGCGTCTTGATCAGCGACTGGATGTCGATGCCGTAGCCGGCGAGCTTGCGCGTCGAGAAGTCGAGGAAGATCGTCTCCTTCTGCGTGCCGAGCAGCAGCGTCTTGCCGATGTTGGGTACCTTCAGGATCTCGGTGCGCACGCCCTCGACGTAGTCGCGCAGCTGGCGGTGGCTCAGGCCGTCGGCGGTGAAGCCGTAGACGTTGCCGTAGACGTCGCCGAACTCGTCGTTGAAGAACGGCCCCTGCATCCCCTGCGGGAAGGTGCCCTGGATGTCGCCGAGGCGCTTGCGGACCTGGTAGAACGACGGCTGGATCTCGGACGCCTTCGTGGTGTCGCGCAGCTGCACGAACACCGTCGCGTTGCCCGGCGTGGTGTAGCTGCGGACGTAGTCCAGGGTCGCGACCTGCTGCAGCTCCTTCTCGATCCGGTCGGTGACCTGCTCGAGCGTGTCGCCGATGGTGGCGCCCGGCCATACCGCCTGAACCACCATCGTCTTGATCGCGAAGGGCGGGTCCTCCTCGCGGCCGAGCCCGCGATAGGCGAGCGTGCCGGCCACCAGGCAGATCGCCATGAGGAACCACACGAACGAGCGGTGCGAGAGCGCCCATTCCGATGCGTTGAAGCTACCCACGATCAGAAGTCCTGCGTGCCGGGAACGACGATGGGCGCATCCGCGAGGCGGATCGTCTGGCCGTCGGCGAGGGAGTGGACGCCGGCGACGACGACGCGGTCGCCCGCCGCCAGCCCGCTCGCGACGCCGACATAGTCGCCCTTCCGGTCCGAGACCGTGACCGGGGACCGCTTCGCCGCGTCGCCGGCGGCGTTGACAATCCACACGGAATCGCGCCCGTCGGCGCCGAGGATGGCGGTGGCGGGCAGCACGAAGCGCGGCGCGATCCTGCGCACCAGCGACACGGTGATCGTCGCCCCGAGCCGGAACGCGCGCGGCG
This sequence comes from Methylobacterium sp. E-016, assembly GCF_022829745.1. Classification (NCBI taxonomy): domain Bacteria; kingdom Pseudomonadati; phylum Pseudomonadota; class Alphaproteobacteria; order Hyphomicrobiales; family Methylobacteriaceae; genus Methylobacterium; species Methylobacterium sp. E-016. Next base: position 7,713 of record NZ_JAKSYF010000085.1, on the reverse strand, counting down.
GGTTGTCGAGCGACATCCGGATACGCCGGGTGCGGGTGCTCGCATCGGCGAAGGGCGCGGTCTCGCGCACGGTGCCGACGGCGGTGATCTCGGGGGCGCTCTGCAGCGCCACGGTGAAGCGGCCGTCCTTCGGCATGGCCGCGACGAGGTCGTCGGGGATGTCGACCACCGCCTCGCGCACCTCGGGCCGCGCCACGGTCACCACCGTCTGCCCGGCGGTGAGGTCCTGCCCGATCTCGGCGTTGCGCTGGGTGACGACGCCGTCGAAGTCGGCATGGAGCTCGGTGTAGCCCATCTGGTCGCGGGCCTTTTCCAGGCTCGCCTGCGCCTGGGTCAGCCGCGCCTGCGCGGTGTCGCGGTTGGCGACGGTGCTGTCGAGCTGCGCCTGGGTGACGTTGCCGCCTTCCATCAGGCGCCGGGTCCGCGCCTCGGTGGCGGCGGCGTTCTCGGATTGCGCCTTGGCATCCGCCACGTCGGCCTCGGCACGGGTCATGGCGAAGCGCGGCACCACGGTGTCGAGGGCAGCCAGCCGCTGCCCCTTCTTCACGAGGTCGCCGACGGTGACGTCGCGCGCGACCACCCGGCCGGCGATCTGGAACCCGAGCTGCGACTGGTAGCGCGGCTCGACCGTGCCGGCGAACGGCCCGAACCGCACCGACGCGATCGGCTTGGCGACGGCGTACAGGACCGGCCGCACCGGCGGCGCCTTCGCCTCCTCGGCGGGCTTGCAGGCGGCGAGCGCGAGCAGCGACGTTCCGACGATGATGGAAGGGGCCCGAAACCGCCCCCCTCCCCCCCCTGCGCGGGAGGAGGAAGGGAAGGCGGCGGCAAAGAAACGCTCGAACACCGTCACTTCGCGGCTCCCGTCGCGACCTGCTCGGCCACCGTCACAGTCTGGCCGGGGCGAAGGAACTGGATGCCGGCGATGACGACCTCCTCGCCCGACGCGACCCCGCTCGACAGCGCGATGCTGTCGGGGCCGTAGCGGTCGATCGTCACGATGCGGGGCGCCACCGTGCCGCCGGCGGGATCGCGTACCCAGACCGCGGGCTTATCCTCCCAGCGGTAGAGCGCCGACCACGGCAGCACGATCGCCGCGTGGCTCTGGAACCGGCCACGGCCGATCACCACCGCGCCGAGGGTCATCGCGGGCGGCGTCTGCTTGAGGCCGACCTTGACGCGGACGGTGCCGGAGGTCGGATCGACGCTGGGCGAAATCTCGCGGACGCTGCCGATGGCGGTCACCGACGGGTCGCCCTGGAGCGTCACGTCGACGGTGCCGGATTGCGGAGGGGACGCCAGCAAGGCCTCGTAGACGTTGAAGACCGCATCGCGCGGCCCGTCCTGCGCCAGCGTCAGGACCGACTGGCCGGCCTGCACCACCTGCCCGGTCTCCAGGGAGCGGCTGAGCACGATGCCGGCCACGCCCGACCTCAGCTCGGTGTAGGACAGCTGCTCCTGCGCCGTGCCGAGGGCCGCCTTGGCCGAATCGACCGCAGCCTGGGTCGTGCGCAGCTGCTGCTCGGCGTTGTCGTAGGAGGGCCGCGTGGTGTAGCCGCTCGCCATTAGCGCTTCCTGGCGCTTGAACCCGAGCTTGGCCTGGGTCGACAGCGCCTCGGCCGAGGCCAGCGCCGCGTGCGCGTTGGCGAGGTTCGAGCGTTGCTCGCGCGGGTCGAGCCGGGCCAGGACCTGATCGGCCGCGACATGGTCGCCGACCTCGACGAGGCGGGTCTCGATCTTGCCGGCGGTGCGGAACGAGACGCTGGTCTGCCCCTGCGCCTGCACGTCGCCGGTGAAGACGACGTCGCCGGCGATCGGGCTTTCCGCCGCGATCACCGTGCGCACTAGGGTCTGCGCCATCAGCGGCACCGGATCGGCACGGACGGCGGTCGCCGCCAGCAGCGTCGACGCCAGGACGATGGAAAAACCTCGGTTCACGGCGTGCATGGTCCCGACTCGATCTATCGCGGCCGAAACTTATCCGCTATCTTACCGACCGTCCAGACGGTTTTTACGGGTGGTGTCGATGGACGACGGGACGGCGAAGACGCGTAGCCGGCGACAGGATCGCGCCGAGGTGATCCTCGACGCAGCCGAAGCCCTGCTGCGACGCTCCGGCAGCCGCACGCTGACGATCGACGCCGTCGCGGTGGAAGCCGGGCTGAGCAAGGGCGGCGTGCTGCACCACTACGCCTCGAAGGATGCGCTCGTGACCGCGCTGGCGGTCCGCAAGGTCGGCCGGCTTCGCGCCGGCATCGCCGCCTGCCTCGCCGCCGGCCCGCGAGGGCCCGCCGCACTGCCGCTGGCGGTGATCGCCCATGCCCGCGAGATGTACGCCGAGGAATGCGGGTTTCCGGATGCCCTGCTGATCGCGTCGGCCGACAACCCCGAGGCCGTGGCGGCCTTCTCCGACTTCCTGGCCGAGCAGCTCGCGGCGATGGGCGCGATCGAGGGGCGCGCGGGCCAGGGTGCGGCGCTGACCTTCTCGATCCTCGGCCTGATGCTGAGCCGCTCGCTCGACTTCCACCGCCTCGACGGCGCGGCGCTGAATTGCCTGTTCGACGCTCTCGAGACCCAGGCGCGGGCGCTGCCCGCGGATCAGTAGAGGGCGTTGGCCGCCAGCGCCTGGAACACCAGGGCGTGGCGGCCCGCGAGCGCGTCGACATCGTGCGTGTAGCCGCCGCCGATCACCGCGACGAGCGGGATGCCGCGGGCGCGCGCCTGCCCGACGACGAAGCGGTCGCGGGCAAGCAGCCCGTCGTCGCTGAGCGCGAGCCGGCCGAGGCGGTCGTCGCGATGCGGGTCGACGCCGGCATTGTAGAACACGAGGTCGGGCGCCAGGGCGTCGAGGAGGGGCGGAAGCCGCGCCTCGAGCACGGCGAGGTAGCCGGCATCGTCGAGCCCGTCGGGCAGGCCGATGTCGAGGTCGCCGGCGATCTTGGCGGTCGGGTAGTTCTTCTCGCAGTGGATCGAGAGGGTGAAGAGGTCCGGCGAGCGCGCGAGGCAGTCGGCGGTGCCGTCGCCCTGGTGCACGTCGCAATCGACCACGAGCGCCCGCCGGATCGCGCCCTCGGCCTGCAGGGCGCGGGCGGCGACCGCGACGTCGTTGAAGACGCAGAACCCCGCCCCCTGCTCGCGCCGGGCATGATGGCTCCCGCCCGCGGCGCTTCCGGCGAGACCCTGCGCGAGGGCGAGGCGCGCCGCGAGCAGCGTGCCGCCGACCGAGGCGCGCGAGCGGCGGACGACGCTCGCGTCCACCGGCAGGCCGATCGCCCGCTCGATCGCCCGCGGGACCGAAAGAGCGAGGACGGCCTCGACGTAAGCCGCATCGTGGGCGAACCGCAGCAGCTCGGGCGAGGCCGGCTCCGGCGTCACGAACCCGCGCGGCGCCAGCCCGCGCTCCGTCAGGACTTCGGCGAGCCGCCCGTACTTGCGCATCGGGAACCGGTGCCCGGCCGGCAGGCTCGCCTCGTAGGCCGGGTGGAACACGATCGGCGGGATCACCGCGCGCCCTTCAGGTCCGCGACGATGCGCTCGCCCAGCGCCCGGCCGCTGTCGAAGGCCGCCTCGATCCGCGGGCCGAGGCACCAATCGCCGGCCGCGCCCAGCCGCTGCGCCGGATCATAGAGGCAGGGCTCGCCGAGCGCCGTCTCGACCATGGCGTAGCGCCAGCGATGGACGGCGGCGTAGGCCGGGCGGACCGCCCGGCCGAGACGGGCTTCGAGCGCGCCGAACAGCGCGGCCCGGACCGCCTCGCGCGGATCCTCCAGATGCGTGCGGGACCAGTCCGGCGCGGCATGCACCACCAGGGCGTGACCGGCCGCGCGGCCTGGCTTGGTCTCCTCGCGCACGATCAGCGCGATCGGACCGTCGGCGAACGCCAGATGCGCCTCCGAGAAGCCGGGGTGCTCGTCGAGGTCGAGGAGCAGCGACCAGCACGGCGCGTAGGTCGCCCGCTCCGGCCCGGCCAGGACGAGACCGCTCGCCGCAATCAACGCCACGACCTGCGGCGCCGGAAAGGTCAGGCCGACGGCGGCGAAGGGACCGCTGGCGACGCCGTCCGCATCCGTCAGCATCCAGCCGGCCTCCGAGCGCGCGATGCGGATGATCGTGGTCTCGAGTGAGACCGGAAAGCCGTCGAGCAGGGCGCGGACCGGCGCCGGCATGCCGGGCAGGCCGACGGTGCGGCCGTCCTCGCCCCAGGGCGCAGCGACGCCGGACGCGATCCAGGTTGCGCACTGCGCGCGGAACGCGTCGCCCTTGGCGCGGAAGAACTGCGCGCCGTGGTCGAAGCGCTGGCCCGTCCCGGTGCGCCGCGTCGCCATGCGCCCGCCGATGCCGCGGCCCTTGTCGAAGATGCGGACGGCGATGCCGGCTTGGGCGAGGCGTTGGGCGGCGGCGCCGCCCGCCATGCCGGCTCCGAGGATCGCGACGGTTCCGCCTTCGGCCAAAGCTTCGCTCCCCTAGGTGCGCCCGAGGCTGTCATACGGCTGAAATGCGCACCCTGTTAGGGGCAGTCCGCCGGCGCGGCCGCACGCCGCGGGACAGGCCGGTTCGGAGATGCGTGCCGCATGGGTCTCGCCAGCACCTTACCGGCCCTCGACGGCACCGCGCTCGCCCTCGCGCCGTGCGCGCTCCTGACGATCGTCCACCTCGCGAGCCTGATCGTGGCGGGTCGGCGGATCGGCCGTTCGCCCGGCGAGACCACGTTCCCGGCCGGCGCACCGATCTCCCTGGTGCGCCCGGTCTGCGGCCTCGAGACCTTCAGCGAGGAGACCCTCGCCCGCGGCTTCGCGCTCGACCACCCGGCCTACGAGATCCTGTTCTGCGTCGCCGATGCCGCCGATCCGGTGCTGCCGCTGGTCCGCCGCCTGGTCGCGGCGCATCCGCAGGTTCCGGCCCGCATCCTGATCGGCGACGAGCGCATCAGCGACAACCCGAAGCTCAACAACTGCGTGCGAGGCTGGGAGGCGGCGCGACACGATTGGATCGTCATCGCCGACTCGAACGTGCTGATGCCGGCGGACTACCTGGAGCGGATGCAGGCGGCGTGGCGCGCCGACACCGCCCTCGTCTGCTCGACGCCGATCGGCGCGCGGCCGGACGGGATCTGGGCCGCGGTCGAGTGCGCCTTCCTCAACACCCTCCAGGCGCGCTGGCAATATGCCGGCGAGGCGGTGGGGCTCGGCTTCGCGCAGGGCAAGAGCATGCTCTGGCATCGCCCGTTACTCGAGGCGCAGGGCGGCATCCGGGCGCTGGCCGCTGAGATCGCCGAGGACGCGGCGGCGACGAAGCTGGTGCGCGCGGCCGGCCGCCGCGTCCACCTCGTCGCGGCGCCGTTCGAACAGCCGCTGGGGCGCCGCAGGGCGTCCGAGGTCTGGTCCCGCCAGATCCGCTGGGCGCGCCTGCGCCGGGTGACGTTCCCGCTGTTCTTCGCGCCCGAGATCGCCAGCGGCACGCTGCTGCCGTTCCTGCTCGCAGGGCTCCTGGCCGGAACCTGGACGGCGGCGGCCGGCCTCGCCGCTCTCGCAGCCCTGGGCTACGCCGCCGAGCTCCGGCTGGCGACGCGCGCCGGCTGGTTCCACGCCCCCCGCCTGCTCCTCGCCTTCGTTCTGCGCGACGCGCTGATCCCGCTGGTCTGGTGCGCGGCCTGGACCCATCGCGCGATCGTCTGGCGCGGCAACGCCATGGACATCCGCCTCAAGCCCGTCGTCCGGCCGCGACGGGTCGGGCGGACGGCGCGCCCCGCCTGACCCGGTTGCATCGCGGCGCGAACGGCGCGATGCCGGTCGCGGATCATCAGCAGCGGTCGGTCACGTGCGCATCGCCATCCTCGAAGCCGGATCGCCGCCGGCGCGGCTCGACCGCTTCCCCTCCTACGGCGCGATGACGGCTCGGATGATCGGGCCGGCGCACGACAGCACGATCTTCGATGTCCGCGCAGGACGGATGCCCACCGATTGGCAGGCGTTCGACGGCTACGCCGTCACCGGCTCGGCGGCCGGCGTCTACGATCCGCTGCCGTGGATTGCGCCGCTGATCGCGGCCCTGCGCGCGCTCCCGCCGGAGAAGCGCCTCGTCGGCATCTGCTTCGGGCATCAGGTGATGGCGGAGGCCTATGGCGGCCGCGCGATCCGTTCGGAGAAGGGGCGCGCCCTCGGCCTGCACGGCTACGCGGTGACGGAGCGGGCGCCGTTCATGGACGACGCGACGCGGATCGCGGTGGCGGCGTTCCATCAGGATCAGGTCGTGGTGGCCCCGCCCGCGACCCGCGTGCTCGCGGCGAGCGCCTTCACGCCCTACGCGATGCTGGAATACCGGGACCGCGCCGCGCTGTCGGTGCAGTTCCACCCGGAATTCGAGCCCGACTACACCCGCGCCCTGATCGCCGGCCATGCCGATGCGCATGACGATCCGGAGCGGGCGCAAGCGGCGCTCGCCTCGCTCGACGCACCGGACGACCGGCACCGGGTGGCGGGCTGGATCCGACGATTCCTGGAGCAGGAATGAGAAGGTTGGTGCGGGTAGAGGGAATCGAACCCCCACGCCTTGCGGCTGGCGATTTTGAGTCGCCCGCGTCTACCAGTTCCACCATACCCGCGACGGGGAGCCTTTTCGCACAGGTCCCGTGGCCGGGCCAAGCCCTTTCCCGGGGTCGCGCACGGCGTGCGGCGGATAGCCGGCACGCTGGTGCGGTCGGGCCGGCTGTGCTCAAAGGGCGCCCTGCCCCGAGGAACCCGATGCACAGACAGGCCCGATGATCCGCCGCCTCTACGAGTGGATACTCGCACTTTCGGGCAAGCCCTCCGCGCCCTACGTCCTGGGCGCCGTGGCGTTCGCCGAGAGCTCCTTCTTCCCGGTCCCGCCCGATGCGATGCTGGTGCCGATGGCGGTGAGCCGGCCCGACCGGGTGTGGTTCTACGCGCTGATCGCCACGGTCGGCTCGGTGCTCGGCGGCCTCGTCGGCTACGCCATCGGCGCGCTGCTGTTCGACTCGCTCGGAACCTGGCTGATCCGGCTCTACGGCCTGCAGGACAAGGCGGCGACCTTCCAGCAATCCTATGCCGAGTACGGGCACTGGGTGATCCTGCTTAAGGGGCTGACGCCGATCCCCTACAAGCTCGTGACCATCACCTCGGGCTTCGCCCATTACAGCCTGTTCTGGTTCACGCTGCTGTCGATCGTCACCCGCGGCGCGCGCTTCTTCATCCTCGCCGGGCTGCTCGGGCGCTACGGCGTCCAGATCCGCGGCGTGCTCGACCGCCATCTCAACGCGGTCGTCGCGATCTCGGTCGCGGTGATCGTCCTCGGCTTCGTCCTGTTCAAGGTGATCCTCTAGATGAGCTACGCCGCCCTGCTGCGCCTGCGCCGCGCCGCGCTCGCCGTCCTGATCGGCTCGATCCTCACGGTCGGCGCCGCCCTGGTGCTGCAGTTCGGCTACGGCTACGCGCCGTGCAAGCTCTGCCTGACCGAGCGCCTGCCCTACTACGCGGCGGTGCCGCTCGCCGTCCTCGCGCTGTTCCTGCCCGAGCGGCTCTCGCGCCTCGCCCTCGGGCTGGCCGCGGCCGGCCTGCTCTACGGCGCCGGGCTCGGCGCCTACCACGCCGGCGCGGAGTGGGGGTTCTGGCCGGGCCCGACCGATTGCGGCGGCGGAACCGGCGCGAACCCGGCAGCCGTCGGCGATTTTCTGAACGCGTTGCAGACGACGAAGGT
>NZ_JAKSYF010000056.1:0-32643 GCF_022829745.1 Methylobacterium sp. E-016 | reverse complement strand
AGGGGCGCCAGCGACACCGGGTTGGCCGCGTAGGTCAGCGCGTCCAGCGTCAGCACGTCGTGGCCGAGGTCGCGCACCAGGTGGAGCACGAGGGCGGAGCCGATGAAGCCGCAGCCGCCGGTCACCAGGATGCGCATGTCGAGCCTTTCCTTCACGTCGTCGATGGCGCTCGCGCGCCGGGGCTTCAGAACACCGGCCCGAGCTCGGACAGGCGCGGCGCTGCCCGGTCCTTGTCCGACAGGATCGCCTCCGCGGCCAGGACCGGCCAGTCGATGCCGACGTCCGGGTCGTTCCAGACCAGGGCGCGGTCGTGGGCCGGGCTGTAGTAGGCGTCGACCTTGTAGGCCACCATCGTGTCCGGCGTCAGGGTGCAGAAGCCGTGGGCGAAGCCGTGCGGGATGAACAGTTGCTCGCCGCCCTCCGCGTCCAGCCTCACCGCCACGTGCCGGCCGTAGGTGGCGGAGTCACGGCGCAGGTCGACCGCCACGTCGAGGATCGCCCCGTCCAGCACCCGCACGAGCTTGGCCTGGGCCTGCGGCGCGACCTGGAAGTGCAGCCCGCGGATCGTCCCCTTCGGCGCCGAGAACGACTGGTTGTCCTGCACGAAGGCGCAGGCGATCCCCGCCCGCGCCAGCGCGTCGACGCGAAACGTCTCCGAGAACCACCCGCGCGCGTCCCCGAAGCGCTTCGGGACAACCCGCATCACCCCCGGAACCCGGGTCTCGATTACGTCCATCGCACGCTCCCCGAAACCGCCGCGCTCGCGCTGGACATCGCCCCGGACCGAGCCTCAGCGCCTGTCCCGCCCATCGCGACGGGGCTTCCGAACATTCCCCGGGGCTGTCAAGGCTCGGAGATCCAAGGGAACCGACGGATCCGGGCCATGACAGCAACGATCCCAGCACGCGCCTGAAATTACAACTAGAAGTTGATCACGGGGTTAACCGCCCGGTGAAATCGGGCCGCCGACGGATCGGCTCGGCGGGCGCGCGCTCACGGGATCCCGATCATCTTGTGCGTCTGGAGCGAGAGCCGCCAGCGGGCATCCGCGCGGCAATAGGCGACGGCGGCGCCGGTGTTGGCGATCCGGTCCGGCCCGTCCATCGGCTGGAGCCAGCGATGGTGGAAATCGAGGTCGGCGACCGTCTCCGGCGCGAGGTCGGCCTGCGGGAAGACGAGCTTGAGCTCGTCGCCGCGTCGCTGCACCAGCGGCGCACCGGCCTTGGGGCTGACGCAGATCCAGTCAATCCCTTCCGGTGCCGCGAGCGTCCCGTTGGTCTCGACCGCGATCGCGAAGCCGCGGGCGTGGACGGCCGCGATCAGCTCCGGGTCGAGCTGCAGCAGCGGCTCTCCGCCGGTGAAGACGACGTAGTGCGCGTGGGGACCGCCCTCCCAGGTCCGCGCGATCGCATCCGCGAGGTGGTCGGCGGTCGCGAACTTTCCGCCGCCCTCGCCGTCGGTGCCGACGAAGGCCGTGTCGCAGAACCGGCAGACCGCCTCGGCCCGGTCCGCCTCGCGGCCGGACCAGAGATTGCAGCCGGCGAACCGGCAGAACACCGCCGCCCGCCCGGCCTGCGCGCCCTCGCCCTGGAGCGTGTGGAAGAGTTCCTTGACCGCGTACGCCATCGTCCCGCCGGGCCCGAGCCGATGACGGCCGGGGCATCGTCCTGTCCTGAAAAGATCGTCGCGCGACAGCACATAGGCGCGCCGATGCCGCAACGCCACATCGCGGCGGTGGACGCGCGAAGATCCGCCATGCTCTCGCCACGGTGCCCGCGTTGAACGGCCGACGTTCTCAGGGCCCTCCTTCGCGGCCGCGAGAGGGACGGCATCGGGCCAGGTGCCGGCGCGGCGTTCCACTGCTTTGAGTCGGGGTCGATGTCGAACCGTTTCCTGAGGCGCCTCACCCTGGGGCTCGCCACGCTCGCCGGCCTGCTCGCTGCGCAGGCGGCCGACGCCGTGACCGCACCCGTCCTCGTGGTGGAGGTGGATTCCGGCAAGGTGCTCTACGCGCAAGGCGCGACCGACCCCTGGTACCCGGCCTCGATCACCAAGCTGATGACCACCTACGTCGCCCTCGACCTGGTGCGGCAGGGCAAGGTCTCGCTCGACTCGATGATCACGATCTCGGCCGCCGCCGCCGCCGAGCCGCCCTCCAAGATGGGCTTCAAGCCGGGCACGCAGCTCACCCTCGACAACGCGCTGAAAATCATCATGGTCAAGTCGGCCAACGACGTGGCCTGGGCGATCGGCGAGACCCTCGGCGGCACGATCGACGGCTTCGCCGACATGATGAACGAGACCGCGCGCCGGATCGGCATGCGCGAGAGTCGCTGGTACAACCCGAACGGCCTGCCCGACCCCCGGCAATGGACCTCGGCCCGCGACATGGCGGTGCTCGGCCGCGCGCTGCTGCGCGACTTCCCCGACTCGCACGACCTGTTCTCGATCTCGGCGATCCAGTTCGGCCGCTCGGTGATGGCCAACCACAACGGCCTGCTCGGGCGCTATGCCGGCGTCGACGGGATGAAGACCGGCTTCATCTGCGCCGGCGGCTTCAACGTGGTCGCCAGCGCCAACCGCAACGGCCGGCGCATCCTCACCATCGTGATGGGCAGCCCGAGCGCGCGCGAGCGCGACCTCAAGGCCGCCGACCTGTTCGATTACGGCTTCGGCCAGTCGGCCGGATGGACCGCGCAGACGCTCGACGCGTTGCCCGCTTCCGCCATCGGCGCGCCGCCTGACATGCGGCCCTACATCTGCGACCGCAAGAAGCCGATGCCGATCGACGAGGGCCCCGGCGCCATCGCCGGAAACGCCGACAACGCCGGCGCGCAGTTCCTCGGCGCCGCCGGCCTGTCCTCGCCCGCGCTGACCCTGGCGACGCTCAACGGCGCCGCCGCGCGCAACCGCACCCTGCCGCCGCGCGCCCCGCTGCAGCCGATCCTGGTCTGGATCGGCCGCGACCCGGCGGAGGGGCAGATCATGCTCAACGAGCAGGCCGAGGCCGAGAAGGCCGCCGCCGCCGCCACGCGCGAGGCGAAGCTCGAGGCCGCCAAGGCCAAGCGCGAGGCGGCGCTCGAGGCGGCCAAGCAGAAGCGCGCCGCGGCCGCGGAAGCCAAGACCCAGGCAAAGGCTCAGGGGAAGGACCAGGGCAAGGCGAAGGCCGCGATCGCCGGCGCCGTGCCCCGCGCGGCCAGCGCCTACACCTCGGTCGACGTGTCCGGCATGCCGGAGGCCAAGCACAAGCCGCCGACCCACGCCAGGCCGGCGACGGCGGTGACGCAGAAGGGCGGCAAGCCCGCGGTGGCCAAATCCGTGCAGACCAAGCCGAAGGCCGGCGCGAAGCCCAAGCCCAACGCGGCCAAGTCGGCCGAATCCGCGGACGAGTGATCGGCGCGCGCGATTGAGCCGGCCGCCCGACCGCGCTAGGCCGGCGGCATGACCGACGCTCCCCGCCGACCGGACCCGATCCCGCTCACCGTGCTCACCGGCTTCCTCGGAGCCGGCAAGACCACGCTGCTCAACCGGATGCTGCGCGATCCGGCGCTCGCCGACACGGTCGTCATCGTCAACGAGTTCGGCGAGATCGGCCTCGATCACCTGCTGATCGAGGCGATCGACGAGAACATGGTCCTGCTCGGCGCCGGCTGCCTGTGCTGCACCGTGCGCGGCGACCTGATCGCGACGCTGGAAGACCTGCTGCGCAAGCGCGACAACGGCCGGATCACGCCGTTCCGCCGGGTCGTGATCGAGACCACCGGCCTCGCCGACCCCGCGCCGATCCTGCACGCGCTGATCTACCACCCCTACCTCGTGATGCGGTACCGGCTGCAAGGCGTCGTCACCGTGGTGGACGCGGTCAACGGGTTCGACACGCTCGACGCCCACCCGGAGGCGGTGCGGCAGGTGGCGGTGGCCGACCGGATCGTCCTCGCGAAGGCGGATCTGGCCGGCGACACCGGTTCGCTGCGGGCGCGCCTGCACGCCCTCAACCCGGCCGCACCGATCGATCCGCCCGACGTCCCCGCCGAGACGCTGCTCGGCGGCCTGTTCGGCCTCGACGGCAAGGCCGCCGACGTGCAGGCCTGGCTCGGAGCCGTGCCGGAGGCGGACGGGCACGCTCACGACGTGAACCGGCACGACGCGGCGATCCGCGCCTTCTCGCTGACGAGCGACGTGCCGGTGCCCCGCGCGTCCTTCGAGATGTTCCTCGACCTGCTTCGGGGAAGCCACGGCCCGAAGCTGCTGCGCCTGAAGGGCCTCGTCGCGATCGCCGACGATCCCGACCGGCCGGTGGTAGTCCACGGCGTCCAGCACGTGGTGCACGCCCCCGTCACCCTGCCGGCCTGGCCCGACGACGACCGCACCTCGCGCCTCGTCCTGATCGTCCGCGACCTCGACCCGGACTTCGTCCTCCGGCTCTGGGACGCCTTCCTCGGCCGCCCGCGGATCGACGCGCCGGATGCGGCGGCGCTTACCGACAACCCGCTTGCCATTCCCGGCGGCTGACGGCTCCCGCGGCATCATCCTTGAAGCCCGCACCCCAAAGGGCGCCTCCAGGGGTGCCGAACGTTCCAGAGTGGGACGGTTCCTCTCGAATGCGGGACGCAGGTGCCATGATGCACGGCTTCACGGTCATCCAGGGCGGGCAGGCGGTCCCCGACGCGGCGGCGATCGGCCATCCGGTCGCGCGGGCGTCCGAGGAGGCGGCTTCGAACGGACATGCGGCGTCGCGCTGGCGCGTCGACCTCCACCGTGCCGGCACCGTCGACGACGATGCGGTCGCCGCCTGGCGGGCGCTGATGACGCGCAACGCGATCACCGATCCGCGGGTCGATCCGGATTACGTGCTGAGCGCCGCCCGCCATCAATCCGGCGGCCGGACCGTCGCCTTCGCCCTGGCCTGGGACCGGGACGGCAACGGCCGCGCGGCGCTCCACGGGGTGATGCCGATGGCGATGCCGCACCCGATCTGGGGGCGGGGCCGGGCCGACCTGTGGCAGCCGCCGGGCCTCCCGGACCCCGCGGCCGCCCTGATCGACGGGTCGCGGGCGGAGGCCGTCGAGGCCGCGGTCCGCGGCCGGCTCGCGGGCCTGCGCTGGCCCCTGCGGCTCGGGGCGCCGACGCGCCTGCCGACCCAGGGCGACGCCCCGCGCCCGGTCCTCGCCGCCACCCATGAGGGCCGGCGCCGGACCATTCCCGCCGACTGCGTGATCGGCGTGCGCGCCGGGGACGACGCGGCGGCCGAGGTCGAACAGGTGTCCGCCCCGGGCCTGATCCCGTCCGCGGTCGAGGAATTCCTCGCGCTGGACGCGCGCCACGCGGCGCGCCCGATCATCGCCGATCCGTCGGAGGCGTCGATGGTGCGGGTGGTGACCCGCCTGTTCGCCCGCCGCGGGCAGATGCGGATCGAGCTCGCCCGCCGCGCCGGGGAGCTTGTCGCCGGCACGCTCCACCTCGGCGCGGGCGCCCGCGCCGTGGTCTGGCGGCGCGCGGCGCGGGTGTGACGCGCTACTCGTCCTCGCCGAACCTGTCGGCGAGCAGCGCCTCGATCGCCGCGAGGCAGGGCTCGGCGTCGGCTCCGACGGCGGTGACCATCACATGGGTGCCCTGCGCCGCGCCGAGCGTCAGCAGCCCCATGATCGAGCGGCCGCCCACCGTCTCGCCGGCGCGGGTCACCGTGACCTGAGCGTCGAAGCGCTCGACGGTCTGGACGAACTTGGCGGATGCCCGCGCGTGCAGGCCGCGTCGGTTGATGATCGGCAGGCGCCGCAGGAAGCCGCCGTCGGGCACGGGCGGCGGCTCGTCGTCGGGTTCGAAGAGGTCGTCCATCCCCCGGCGCGCTTCCCTGTCCGTCGCCGCGCTGCGATTCGCGTCGGCCTGAATCGGCGCGCGCACGGCGCGGCCCTCACCGTGCGTAGCGGGTCGGCGGTCGGGACGGCAAGATGACGGGGAAGACTATTTGCCGGCGAGAACGCGCGAGGCGACGTTGATGTACTTGCGGCCGGCTTCCTGGGCGTGGAGCACCGCGTCGCCGAGGGATTCCGCATCGCGGACGCTGGCGAGCTTGATCAGCATCGGCAGGTTGATGCCCGCCACCACCTCGACGGCGCCGCCGTTCATGCAGGACAGCGCGAGGTTCGACGGCGTGCCGCCGAACATGTCGGTCAGCACGACGACGCCGGTTCCGGTATTCACCCGGCCGACCGCCGACATGATGTCCCGCCGCCGAAGCTCCATGTCGTCTTCCGGACCGATCGTGATGGTTTCGATCTGCTTCTGAGGGCCAACCACGTGCTCCAATGCGGCCCTGAATTCGGTCGCGAGCAGTCCGTGGGTGACGAGCACCATGCCAATCATCGACACGTATTCCGGTGTCCTGTGAACGAGTCCGCCATGTTGTGCATTGCACGCACAGGCTCAAGGCAGTCGCGACGTTTTGATCGCCCGTCGCCGCGATCATGCCACGCAAGTGAGCACCGCGCTACGGGGCCGCGCGGGTCCGGTCGACGGGAAGCGCCGTGTGCGACTGCGAAGACACGCTGAGCCCGGCCAATGCCCGTTCCGCGAGCACCAGGCCTGGTGCGAGGCCGGCCTCGCGCACCGCGCGGTCGATCCGGAGCGCGGGCAGGGCGATGCCGAGGATCGTGGCCTCGCCATCCGGCGCATCGGGCAGGCGCGGCTCGCCGGCGACGAGGTCGACGACGAGCCGCAGGACGCAGGCCTCGACGCTCTCCACCGCGACGATCCCGTGGCCGCGGATCTCGATCCGCCCGGCGATGGCGGGATGCGGGCGTGCCACGACGCGCCCGTGGCACCGCGCGAGGCGCACCCGGTCGTCGCCGACCAGGGCCGCGAAGCCGCCCCGAAGGGTGGCCCGCTCCATCAGCGCTAGGGCGAGGCTCGACTTGCCGGCGCCCGCCTCGCCGCGGAGCAGCACGCCCGCCTCGCCGACCACGACGCAGGTGGCGTGCACGGTGGCACGCTCCGCATCCGTCGCATCGTGCGATGCGCGGCGCACCGGCCCGATCACGCCGCCGACAACTGCCGCGGCGCCGCCGGGATCCGCACGATGAATCGGGCGCCGCGGACCGTCGGCTCGCCGTCCTCGTCCGCCGGGCCGGGGCGGTTCTCGGCGCGGATCGAGCCGCGATGCGCCTGGACGATCTGGCGGGAGATCGAGAGGCCGAGCCCCGAGTTCTGGCCGAAGCCCTGCTCGGGACGGTCGGTGTAGAAGCGCTCGAAGATCCGCTCGAGGGCGTGCTCGGGAATGCCCGGCCCCTCGTCCTCGCAGATCAGTTCGATGTCGCCGCGCACCCGGCGCAGCGCCACGCGCACCTTCGCCTCGGTCGGCGAGAACGAGCGGGCGTTGTCGAGGAGGTTGTTCACCACCTGCCCGAGGCGGCTGTCGTGCCCGATGATCGCGAACGGCGTGTCCTGGTCGCCGGCCGGCGCGTCAACGTCGAGCTGGATCAGGCAGTCCTTGGGGCGCTTGCGCTCGTTGGCGACCGAGACCACCGTGGTCAGGAGCTTGCGCAGGTCGACCTTGCGCGCCTCGGCGCGGGCGAGCTCGGCGTCGAGCCGCGAGGCGTCGGCGATGTCGCTGATCAGGCGGTCGAGGCGCTTCACGTCGTGCTGGATGATCGCCATCAGCCGGCTGCGCGAATCGTCGTTGCGGGCGAGCGGCAGGGTCTCGACCGCGCTGCGCAGGGAGGTCAGCGGGTTCTTCAGCTCGTGGCTGACGTCGGCGGCGAAGCTCTCGATCGCGTCGATGCGCCGGTAGAGCGCCTGCGTCATGTCCCGCAGGGCGCCCGAGAGGTGGCCGATCTCGTCGGTGCGGCTGGTGAAGTCGGGGATCTCCTCGCGGGTCTTGATCCCCATGCGCACCTTCTCGGCGGCTTCCGCCAGCCGCCGCACCGGGCCGGCGATGGCGCCGGCGAGCAGGATCGAGAGCACCACCATCACCATCGCGGCCACGAGGAAGACCTGGAACAGGCCGAAGCGCTCCGAGGCAATGACGCGGTCGATCGCGTCGCCCTGCGTCGAGAGCAGCAGCGCGCCGCGCACCGCCCCCGAGCGCTGGATCGGCACGGCGACCGACACCGTGGTCTCGCCGAGCCCGTTGCGGCGCACGAGGCTGCCGCGGGCGCCGTTCAGGGCGGTCTGGACCTCGCGCAGGGAATGGCCGTTCGTCGGCCCGATCTCCTCCTGCGGCTTCACCCGCTCGCCGAACAGGCCGAAGCTCCACGCTTGCGCGACCTCGAAGGCGCGCTCGAGCAGGGAGCGCTTGCGGATCTGGGGCGCACCCGCGGCGCCCTCGGGCCGGTTGAACAGCGAGCGCGTGTCGAACAGCAGGCCGCCCTCGCTGTCGTAGACCCGCGCGCGGTTGCCCGTCGGGGTCACGAGGCGGCGCAGGAGCGGCGCGACCTGCTCCGGGTTGAGCGAGAAGGCGAGCGGCTGCGATTCCTCGTCCGGCGCGTTGCTGCCCTCG
The DNA here is from genome assembly GCF_022829745.1 of Methylobacterium sp. E-016. Taxonomy (NCBI): domain Bacteria; kingdom Pseudomonadati; phylum Pseudomonadota; class Alphaproteobacteria; order Hyphomicrobiales; family Methylobacteriaceae; genus Methylobacterium; species Methylobacterium sp. E-016. The sequence continues at coordinate 24,149 of NZ_JAKSYF010000056.1, read as the reverse complement.
CCCGCCTGCTGCTGCAGCAGCTTGTCGGGGTCGATCCGGATCGTCCCGGTATCGACCGAGGCGGAGGAGGCGATGGCGCCGGCGATGATGTCGCCCTGGATCGCCAGGCTCTGCACGCGGGCCTGGATCAGCCCCTGCCGGAACTGGTTCAGGTATAGGAACCCGACGAGCAGCGCGATCAGCCCGACGAGGTTGAGCACGACGATGCGGCGGGTCAGGCTCGACGAGGCCCGCTGACCGATCGCATCCCAGGAGGCCCGCGGCCATGCGAGCGGGCCGCGGCGCGGCTCTTCATCGGTCTGCGACGTCACGACGGTCCGGTGTTCGAGAAGCGATCGAGGCATTCGGGGCGGGGCGCGGAGCTTCAGCCTTCCTTGAAGCGGTAGCCGACGCCGTAGAGCGTCTCGATCATGTCGAACGCGGTGTCGGTCACCTTGAACTTCTTGCGCAGGCGCTTGATGTGGCTGTCGATGGTGCGGTCGTCGACGTAGACCTGGTCGTCGTAGGCCGCGTCCATCAGCGCGTTGCGGCTCTTCACGACGCCCGGACGGTGGGCGAGCGCCTGCAGGATCAGGAACTCGGTCACCGTCAGGGTCACCGGCTCGCCCTTCCAGGTGCAGGTGTGGCGCTCCGGGTCCATCATCAGCGAGCCGCGCTCGAGCGAGCGGGCGGCGGCGTCCGCCTCGCGGGCGGCGGCGCCCGGGCCGTCCTTCGGGGCGAAGCGGCGCAGCACCGCCTTCACCCGCTCGACCAGCAGCCGCTGCGAGAACGGCTTATGGATGAAGTCGTCGGCGCCCATCTTGAGGCCGAACAGCTCGTCGATCTCCTCGTCCTTCGAGGTCAGGAAGATCACGGGAAGGTCCGATTTCTGCCGCAGGCGCCTGAGAAGCTCCATCCCGTCCATGCGCGGCATCTTGATGTCGAAGATCGCGAGGTCGGGCGGCGAGTGCTTGAGCCCGTCGAGGGCCGAGGCGCCGTCGGTGTAGGTCTGGATCCGGTAGCCTTCGGTCTCCAGGGCGATCGACACCGAGGTGAGGATGTTGCGGTCGTCGTCGACGAGGGCGATGGTCGGCATGCGCGTTCCTTGACTGATCGGGGCGGTGCGGGCGCGTGACGAGGGCCTGCGTCGCCGCCTCCGGCCCCGGACGGGGCAGGCAAAAACGCGAACGCGACGACGAGTCGTATGACCGTGTCCGTTTCGCGCGGAAGGTCTGGTGCTTTAAGCCGAAGTTTCGAAAAAAGCGAGCGGCCATGGTAGCTTGGCCGTATCCGGGCGATGCGCCGCGTCCCCCCGGCCTCGTCGGCGGCCGCGATTTCGCCCTATGATGCGGCGGGCGCGGCGTTTTTCCGACGCCGCTTCGGGGAGCGACGGGCGCGATGGCAGAGACATCCGACAGCGTGGGCGGGGCCGAATCGAGCGGGCCGCGCGGGCCGGCGCGGCCGCTTCCGGCGGCGCAGGCCCCGTTCGACGCGATCGGCCTGTCGCGGCGCCTGCTGCGCAGCATCCGCTCCGGCGCGCTGGCGACCCTCGATGCCGACGGCACGCCGTTCGCCTCGCTGGTGACCATCGCCACCGACGTCGACGGCACGCCGCTGATGCTGCTGTCCCAGCTCTCGGCCCACACCCGCAACCTGCTCGCCGACCCGCGCTGCTCGCTGCTGTTCTCGGCCGGCGGCAAGGGCGATCCGCTCGCCCACCCGCGGCTGACCGTCGTCGGGCGGGGCCTGCGGACCGACGAGCCGCGCGCTCGGGCCCGCTTCCTTGCCCGGCACCCGAAGGCCGCGCTCTACGCCGACTTCCCCGATTTCGGGTTCTTCGCGATCGCGCCGACGGCGGGCCACCTCAACGGCGGCTTCGCCAAGGCGGCGACGCTGACGCGGGCCGAGCTGCTTCTGGATCTCGCCGGCGCGGAGGCGATCGTGGCCGGCGAGCGCGGCGCGATCGAGCACATGAACGCCGACCACGCCGACGCGCTGGCGCTCTACGCGGCCTCGGAGGGAACGGCCGCGTGGCGCCTCACCGGGCTCGACCCGGAGGGCATGGACCTGCTGGCCGGCGACCGGACCGCGCGGGTGACGTTCCCGGACACGGTCCGCGACATGGGCGCCTTGCGCAAGGTTCTCGTGGTCATGGCCGCCGAAGCGAGGGCGGCGGCCGAGACGCCGCGGCCCTGAAGCTGACGCATCCCCGCTCGGCCGGCATGCCGCGCGGGCCGACGACGGGGAAAGGGGCCTCAGACCTCTTCGGCGGCCGGCTTTTCCGTCTCGGCCTCGTCGCCGTCCGTCTCGGCGTCCTCGGTCTCGGCTTCGGCGGCCTCCGGCTCGGGCTGAGCTTCGGCGCCGGGCGAGGGCCGGGTGCGGCGGCGGCTCCAGCCGGGCGTCGCGCGCGGCGCGCCGCGGGTGACTTCCTCGTTGCCTTCCAGCACGCGCTTCACCCGCGCGTTGAAGTCCGACATCGAGATGCTGGGCGAGCGCCCGTTGGGGGGAGTGCGAGCCATTCGGGGGCCTTCCGCTTCGTAGCCCAAGGCACGGGATTGCGCGGAGGGAAGCTCTCTAGATAGGGCGGAACGTGCGGAAACCGAAGGGCCGAGGCGCGGAGCGCGGCGCTGAGCGGGTCTGCACGCCCTCTTTCGCCCCGCGACGACGCCCGCGCTTGGCGCTCTCCCCCGCGGCTGCTATCCCGCGGGCGACCGACACCGCCTCCTCACATCAGACGGCGCGCAGCGATGGCCCTTCGGCCGGCCGCACGCGCGCCGGAGATCCGCATCGATGACGACTACGCCGATCGACAACATCCGCAACTTCTCGATCGTCGCGCATATCGACCACGGCAAGTCGACGCTCGCCGACCGCCTGATCCAGACGACCGGCACCGTGGCGCTGCGCGACATGAGCGAGCAGATGCTCGACTCGATGGACATCGAGAAGGAGCGCGGCATCACCATCAAGGCGCAGACCGTGCGCTTGGAATACAAGGCCGAGGACGGGAAGAACTACGTCCTCAACCTGATGGACACGCCCGGCCACGTCGACTTCGCCTACGAGGTCTCGCGCTCGCTCGCCGCCTGCGAGGGCTCGCTGCTGGTGGTGGATGCGAGCCAGGGCGTCGAGGCGCAGACGCTGGCCAACGTCTACCAGGCGCTCGACGCCAACCACGAGATCGTCCCGGTCCTCAACAAGATCGACCTGCCGGCCGCCGAGCCCGAGCGCATTCGCGCGCAGATCGAGGAGGTGATCGGCATCGACGCCTCGGAAGCGGTCGCGATCTCGGCCAAGAGCGGCCTCAACATCGAGGCGGTGCTGGAGGCCATCGTCAAGCGCCTGCCGCCGCCCAAGGGCGACCGCGACGCGCCCCTCAAGGCGCTGCTGGTGGACAGCTGGTACGACGTCTACCTCGGCGTCGTCGTGCTGGTGCGCATCGTCGACGGCGTGCTCAAGAAGGGCATGAACATCCGCATGATGCGGGCCGACGCGGTGCACGGCGTCGACAAGATCGGCGTGTTCCGGCCGAAGATGGCCGACATCGGCGAGCTCGGGCCGGGCGAGGTCGGCTTCTTCACCGGCTCGATCAAGGAGGTCGCCGACACCCGCGTCGGCGACACGCTCACGGAGGACAAGCGCCCGTGCAAGGAGATGCTGCCGGGCTTCAAGGACGTGCAGTCGGTGGTGTTCTGCGGGCTGTTCCCCGTCGACGCGGCCGAGTTCGAGACCCTGCGCAGCGCCATGAGCAAGCTCCGGCTCAACGACGCGTCGTTCTCCTACGAGATGGAGACCTCCGCCGCGCTCGGCTTCGGCTTCCGCTGCGGCTTCCTCGGGCTCCTGCACCTCGAGATCATCCAGGAGCGCCTGGAGCGCGAGTTCAACCTCGACCTGATCTCGACCGCGCCCTCCGTCGTCTACCACCTTCAGATGACCGACGGCACGGTGAAGGAGCTGCACAACCCGGCCGACATGCCCGACGTGATGAAGATCACGGCGATCGAGGAGCCGTGGATCCGCGCCACCATCCTCACGCCGGACGACTACCTCGGCGGCGTGCTCAAGCTGTGCCAGGACCGGCGCGGCACGCAGGTCGACCTCAACTACGTGGGCAAGCGCGCCATGGTCGTCTACGACCTGCCGCTGAACGAGGTGGTGTTCGACTTCTACGACCGCCTCAAGTCGATCTCGAAGGGCTACGCGTCGTTCGACTACCACATCTCCGATTATCGCGAGGGCGACCTCGTCAAGATGTCGATCCTCGTCAACGCCGAGCCGGTCGACGCCCTCTCGATGCTGGTCCACCGCTCCCGCGCCGAGCATCGCGGCCGCGCCATGTGCGAGAAGCTGAAGGACCTGATCCCGCGCCACCTGTTCCAGATCCCGGTCCAGGCGGCGCTCGGCGGCAAGATCATCGCCCGCGAGACCATCAAGGCGCTGTCCAAGGACGTGACCGCCAAGTGCTACGGCGGCGACATCTCGCGCAAGCGCAAGCTTCTGGACAAGCAGAAGGAAGGCAAGAAGAAGATGCGCCAGTTCGGGCGCGTCGAGATCCCGCAGGAGGCGTTCATCGCCGCGCTGAAGATGGACGATTGAGCTTTTCGGCGCCCTGGGGTTCACTGGGCCGTGTGACGGAATCGGTGCGGCGCCCCACGCGCTGTACCGGCGGCGCGGCCTTCGTGCCGGGTGACGGTGATACGCGATGCAGCGCAGCGAAGTGATCGCCAGACTGACTGAGCGGGCGGGGCATCTTCAGGAGGCCGGCATACTCGCGCTCTACCTATTCGGCTCCGTCGCCCGTGACGAGGCCGGCCTCGACAGCGACGTCGACCTGTTCGTCGACCCGCAATACGAACGGTTCGGCTTCGTCGAATTGTTCAGGACGGAGGCCTACCTGACTCAAGCCCTCGGCTGCCGGGTCGACCTGACGACGCGGGAAGGGCTGCATCCGCAATTGCGGGCCGAGATCGAACGCGAGGCCATCCAGGTCCTGTGATGAAGCGGTCGGCGATTGCGCGCCTCACGGACATCCTGACGATGATCGACGCGGCGGCGGACATCGTCGCGGGACGAACGTTGGCCGATTATCGCATGGACTTGGTGATGCGCCTCGCCGTCGAACGATGTGTCGAGATCGTATCGGAAGCGAGCCGGCACGTGCCGCCGGATGCGAAGACACGCTTCCCGTCCGTACCGTGGTCCGAGATCGCAGCCGTCGGCAACAAGCTTCGGCACGAGTACAATCGCATCGACGACCTCATCCTTTGGAAGATCGCGACGGTGTCGCTTCCCGAGCTTCGCCCGATCATCGCGGCGATCCTGAGCGAGGCGTCGGCCGGCTGAGCGGCGCTGCGCGCGACGCCCGCCATCGGCGCGACGTCGTGGCGAACGCGGCATCCGTCACCGGCCCCGATCCACGAGCCGGAACCGCGCTGCACCGCAAAAGGTTCGCCCTCCGAAAACCGGAGCCGAACCGATGCGGATCACCACCGTCGCCGACCACGTCGTCGAGACCCTGCAGGAGGCCGGCGTCCGGCGCATCTACGGGGTCGTCGGCGACAGCCTGAACGCGATCACCGAGGCGATCCGGGCCCGCGGCGTGATCGCGTGGATCCACGTCCGCCACGAGGAATCCGGGGCCTTCGCGGCCGGCGCCGAGAGCCAGATCACCGGCGAACTCGCGGTCTGCGCCGGCTCGTGCGGCCCCGGCCACGTCCACCTCATCAACGGCCTCTACGATTGCCACCGCTCGCGCACGCCCGTCCTGGCGATCGTGGCGCACATCCCGTCGGCCGAGATCGGCTCGGGCTACTTCCAGGAGACGCACCCGACCGAGCTGTTCCGCGGCTGCAGCCACTACTGCGAGCAGGTCTCCGACCCCGCCCAGCTTCCCTACGTGCTGGAGAACGCGATGCGCGCCGCGATCGGGCAGCGCGGCGTCGCGGTCGTCGTCATCCCCGGCGACGTCGCGCTCAAGGACGCGCCGGCCCGCGCGGTCGCGACAAAGGCCGGCCTCGTGCCCCCGAAGCCCGTGGTGCGGCCGGCCGAGGCCGACCTGGACGCGCTCGCCGCGCTCCTCAACGGCGCGAAGAAGATCACGCTGCTCTGCGGGCGAGGCTGCGCGGGCGCGCATGCCGAGCTGCTGCAGCTGGCCGAGGCCCTGAAGAGCCCGATCGTCCACGCGCTCGGCGGCAAGGAATACGTCGAGTACGACAACCCCTACGACGTCGGCATGACCGGGCTGATCGGGTTCTCGTCCGGCTACGCGGCCATGCACGGCTGCGAGACCCTGCTGATGCTCGGCACCGGCTTTCCCTACAAGCAGTTCTACCCGGCCGACGCGAAGGTGGCGCAGGTGGACCTGCGCCCGGAGGAGCTCGGGCGCCGCTGCCGGCTCGACCTCGGCCTCGTCGGCGACGTCGGCGCCACGATCCAGGCGCTGCTGCCGAAGCTTGCGGTCAAGACCGACCGCGCCTGGCTCGACGGCAGCCTCAAGCACTACGCCAAGGCGCGCGCCGGCCTCGACGAGCTGGCGGAGGGCAAGCCCGGGCGCAAGCCGATCCACCCGCAGCACCTCACCCGTCTCTTAAGCGAGGCGGCCGCCGACGACGCGGTCTTCACCGCCGACGTCGGCACCCCGACGATCTGGGCGGCGCGCTACCTCAAGATGAACGGCCGGCGCCGCCTCATCGGCTCCTGGGTGCACGGCTCGATGGCCAACGCCATGGTGCAGGGCATCGGCGTCCAGGCCGCCTCGCCCCGGCGCGAGGTGATCGCGCTGTGCGGCGACGGCGGCTTCAGCATGCTGATGGGCGACTTCCTGACGCTGCGCCAGCATCGGCTGCCGCTGAAGGTGGTGGTGTTCAACAACGGCTCGCTCGGCTTCGTCGAGATGGAGATGAAGGCCGCGGGCTACCTCGAGACCGGCGTCGCGCTGGACAACCCCGACTTTGCCGCGATGTCGCGGGCGGCCGGCATCTTCGCGATCCGCGTCGAGGATCCGGGCGAACTGGAAGGCGCGATCCGCGAGTTCCTGGCCTTCGACGGCCCGTCGCTGCTCGACGTGGCGGTGGCGCGCAACGAGCTGTCGATCCCGCCCAAGATCGACGGGCAGCAGGTCAAGGGCTTCAGCCTCTACATGCTGCGCGCGGTGATGAGCGGACGCGGTGACGCGGTCCTCGACCTCGCCAAGACCAACCTGATTCGATAGACCGGATTGAAATCGTTCCAGGGCGCGCCGCGGCGCGCGCATGGCGCGTTCGAGACATACGGGAGGGCGCGCATGGCCCGGCAGCGGAACATCTGGCGCCTCGCGCGCCGCCCCGTCGGCACGATCGCCGAGGGCGACCTCGCCTACGGCTCGGAGGCGCTGCCCGAGCTGCAGCCCGGGCAGTTCCTGCTGCAGGTCCTGTACCTGTCACTCGATCCGACGAACCGGATCTGGATGAGCGACGCCGAACAGTACATGCCGCCGGTCGGCCTCGGCGAGCCGATGCGGGGCCTCGTCGCCGGCCGGGTGGTCGAGAGCCGGAAGGACGGGGTCGAGGTCGGCGCGCTCTATGCCGGGATGGGCGCCTGGGCCGACCACATGGTCACCGACGGCCAGGGCCTGCAGCCCCTCGCCCTGCCGCCGGGCGTGCCGCTCTCGGTGGGCTTCGGCGTGTTCGGCCTCGTCGGCCCGACGGCGTATTTTGGCCTGCTCGACATCGGCCGCCCCAAGGCCGGCGAGACCCTGGTGGTCTCGGCCGCCGCCGGCGGCGTCGGCCAGATCGTCGGGCAGATCGGCAAGATCAAGGGCTGCCGGGTGATCGGCATCGCCGGCGGCCCGGAGAAGTGCCGGTTCGTCGTCGACGAGCTCGGGTTCGACGCGGCGATCGACTACCGCAGCGAGGATGTCGGCGCCCGCCTCGACGCGCTGGCGCCCGACGGCGTCGACATCAACTTCGAGCAGGTCGGCGGGGCGGTCTCAGACGCGGTGTTCGCCCGGATGCGCCTGTTCGGGCGGATGCCGCTGTGCGGCCTGATCGCCTCCTACAACGACACCGCGGAGCGCCCGGGGCCGGCGGCGTCCGCGGCGTGGCGGCAGATGCTGATGCGCCGGCTCACGGTGCAGGGCTTCATCGTCACCGACTACGCCGCGCGCTGGGACGAGGCGGTGCAGGCGCTCGGCGGCTGGATGGCGGAAGGCCGGATCAAGACCCGGCAGGACGTCCGGCCGGGCCTCGAGCGGGCGCTCGAGCACCTCGACAGCCTCTACACCGGCGGCAACTTCGGCAAGCTGCTGGTCGAGGTCGGCGCCTGAGGGCGTCGGCGAGCGGCCGACGCGGACGGCCGGGGGAATCGGCCGAGGAAGATGGCAGGAACATGCGGATCGGACTGTTCGTCCCCTGTTACGTCGACGCCTTCGAGCCGGAGGTCGGCATCGCCACGCTCGAACTGCTGGAGCGACTCGGGCTCGACGTGGCGTACCCGTTCGACCAGACCTGCTGCGGCCAGCCGATGACCAACACCGGCTGCCACGCGGAGGCCGCCGCCACGGAAGCCCTGTTCGTCAAGAACTTCGCCCCGTTCGATTACGTCGTCGCGCCCTCGGGCAGCTGCGTGCACCAGGTCCGCGAGCACCTCACCGCGATCCCGCAGACGGAGGAGGTGGTCGGCGTGCGGCGCAAGACCTTCGAGCTGGTCGAGTTCCTGCACGACGTGCTGAAGATCGAGGAGTTCCCCTGGGCGTCGTTCCCGCACAAGGTCGCCTACCACTCGAACTGCAATGCCCTGCGCGGCATCCACCACGCCCGGCCCTCCGAGATCGTCGCGCCGCCCTACTCGAAGCCGCTCGACCTGCTCTCCAAGGTGAAGGGCATCGAGATCGTGTCGCTGACGCGGCCCGACGAGTGCTGCGGCTTCGGCGGCACCTTCTCGGTGTTCGAGCCGGCGGTCTCCGCCAAGATGGGCTACGACAAGGTGACCGATCAGGCGCGCGCCGGGGCGGCCTACGTCGTCTCGGCCGATTCCTCGTGCATGATGCATCAGAAGGGCTGCGCCGAGCGCCTCGGCGTGCCGCTGAAGTACATCCACATCGCGCAGGTCCTCAACGGAGCCGCCGCATGAGCATCGAAGATCTCACGCCCCGCGAGACCGGCGGCATGATCCATCCCGAGGTCCGCGCGCCCGTCGACGAGAGCGAGCGCCACCAGGACGGCGGCCGCCTCCAGCACGCCGAGGCGGCCTCGAAGCCGATCGCCGCGCCGAAGACGCGCGAGCCGCAGCCGCGCGGGGCCAAGATCCGCGGCAACCGGCCGATCGACCAGGGCGAGGCCGCCGAGCGCTTCCTCGCCGCGCCGCTGCATCAGGCGGCGCACGACGAGCGCCTGTGGGACCTGCGCAAGAAGCGCGACGTCTCGGCCCACGGCATCCCCGAATGGGAGGAGCTTCGCGAGATCGCCTCGAGCATCAAGGCGCACACGCTGAGCCGCCTCGATACCTATCTCGAGCAGTTCGAGGCGGCGGCGAAGGCCAACGGCGTCCACGTCCACTGGGCCGCGGACGGGGCCGACCACAACCGCATCGTGCTCGAGATCCTCCGCAGCCACGGCGCGAGGACGCTGGTGAAGTCGAAGTCGATGCTCACCGAGGAGTGCGGCTTCCGGCACCACATGGCGGCCAGCGGGATCGAGATCATCGAGACCGATCTCGGCGAGCGCATCCAGCAGCTCGACAACGAGGAGCCGAGCCACATCGTGGCGCCGGCCGTCCACAAGACCCGGATGGACGTCGCCGAGGTCTTCGCGAAGACGCTGGGCACCGACCCGGACAACGACGACGCACACTACCTCGCCGAGAGCCAGCGCGAGACCACGCGCCCATACATCCTCAACGCCGATGCCGGGATGACCGGCTGCAACTTCGCCATCGCCGAGACCGGCACGGTCGTCACCTGCACCAACGAGGGCAACGCCGACCTCTCCGGCAACGTGCCGCCGCTGCAGATCCACTCGATCGGCATCGAGAAGATCATTCCGCGCATCGAGGATCTCGGCGTCTTCATCCGCCTGCTGTCGCGCTCGGCGCTCGGCTCGCCGATCACCCAGTACACCTCGCATTTCCGCGGGCCGCGGCCGGGCACCGAGATGCACTACGTGTTGGTCGACAACGGCCGCTCCGAGCGCCTCGGCATGGAGGAGTTCTGGACCTCGCTGAAATGCATCCGCTGCGGCGCCTGCATGAACACCTGCCCGGTCTACCGCCGCTCGGGCGGGCTCTCCTACGGGGCGACCTATGCCGGGCCGATCGGCCTGATCATCGACCCGACCTTCAACAAGCGGAAATACTCGACGCTGCCGTTCTCCTCGACGATGAACGGCTCCTGCACCAACGTCTGCCCGGTGAAGATCAACATCCATGAGCAGATCTTCGCCTGGCGCAAGGTGCTGGCCGAGGAGCACCAGATCCCGCTCCTGAAGCAGGGCATGATGAAGGCGGCCGGCGCCGTGCTGAGCCGCCCGGCCGCCTACCGCGCGGCGATCGGCACGGCGGATTCGGCGCTGCGCGCGCTGCCGCGCTTCGCCGTCTACAACCCGCTCAACACCTGGGGGAAGAAGCGCGAGATGCCCGACGCCCCGAAGCAGAGCTTCCACGCCTGGTACAAGCAGAACCGCATGGCCGGCGCGGCGAAGAAGGACGTGTCGTGAGCGCCGGCACCCGCGCGGCGACGCTGGCCGCGATCCGCCGGAACCGGCCGGCCGGCGACCACCCGCTGCCGCAGGTCCCGGTCTTCGCCCCGCTGGTCGCCGACGACCACGTCGCGGCCTTCACCGAGGCACTGAAGCGCATGGGCGGGCGCGTGGTCGAGGCCGGCCCCGCCGGCGATCCGCTCGGCCACGTGCGCGAGCGCCTGGACGCGGCGAAGGTCGTCGCTTCCGCCGTGCCGGAACATGCCGGCAACCGCGACCTTTCCGCCGTCACCCGGCCGCAGGCGGTCGACGACGTCGACGTCGCGATCGTGCGCGCCCGCTTCGGCATCGCCGAGACCGGATCGGTGTTGTTCACCGAGGCCGAGCTGGTGGTGAACGCGGTGGCCTACCTCGCCCAGCACCTCGTGGTACTGCTCGACCCCGCCGACATCGTCGTCAACGTCCAGGCGGCCTACAAGCGGCCGGACTTCGCCGGGGCGGCCTACGCCGTCCTGCACACCGGCCCCTCCGCCACCGCCGACATCGAGGGCGTATTGATCCACGGGGCGCAGGGCGTGCGCTCGCTGACCGTCGTCCTGTTGCCGCGCGGCGACGTTCGGGCCGCCTGATCGATCGCGCCGTCGAGCTCGGGGAACCTCGGAACGGGCGTGCTCCTTGCTTGGGCTAGACCCTCGGCAACGCTACGGAGGCCCGATGCGCTACACTCTCGGCTGCAGCCTGTCCTACAACATCCTTTCGGACACGACCTTCATCTTCAACCTGGAGGTCGCGCGCCTGCGAAGCCTTGAGATTCTCAGCGAATCCCTCGTGCTGACGCCGAACCTGAAGCGCGACATCTACACGACGCCCGATCTGCTCAACCGTTACCTCGGCGTCAACGTGCCGATGGGCCAATTCGCGCTGGAATACAACGCCGAGGTCGAGCTCACCGTCCACCGGGCCGACCCGGCGACGATCAACGAGACGCCGATCTCGGCGCTGCCGCTCGACATCCTGCCGTTCCTGCTGCCGAGCCGCTTCGTCTCGTCCGATCGGCTGACGCCGTTCGCCCAGGCCGAGTTCGGCGCGCTGCCGAAGGGGCATCAACGGGTCAACCAGATCTGCAACTGGATCCACGACCACATGACCTACAAGCCGGGCACCAGCGACGGCGAGACCACCGCCGACGAGAGCCTGCTCAAGCGCGCGGGCGTGTGCCGCGACTTCGCGCATATCGGCACCGCCTTCTGCCGCGCGCTGGGCATCCCCGCCCGCTTCGTGTCCTGCTACGCGCACGGCCTGGTGCCGAGCGACTTCCACGCGGTGTTCGAGGCCTATCTCGACGGGCGCTGGTGGCTGTTCGACGCGACCCGCCAGGCCGATCTCGACGGCCTGGTGCGCATCGGCGTCGGCCGGGATGCCGCCGAGATCGCGTTCTCGACGCCCTACGGCAACATGCAGCCGGTCAACCAGCAGATCCGCATCACGCGCTCGGACGGCCTCGGCAGCCCGCCCCAGCGCACGGTCGACGCGATCTCAACGGAGGTGCCGGCGCCGCATGCGGGCGCGGCGTAGGGTTCGCCATCGAACACGGAGGGCATATGCTTCTCTTTCCCTCGCGGAGAGGGCCTGCCGCTGGTTCGATAAAGGACTCCCATGGCCTACCGCCACGTCGTCGGCCCGCGCAGCTGGGCGTTCGCCGACCTCGCCGAGCTGATGGCGAAGGCGACGCCGGTCCGCTCCGGCGACCGGCTCGCGGGGCTCGCCGCGGAATCGGCGGAGGAGGGGTCGGCCGCACGCTGGTGCCTCGCTGACGTGCCGCTGCGCGAGATCCTGGCCAAGCCCCTGATCGCCTACGAGGACGACGATGTCACCCGGCTGATCCTCGACGGCCACGATGCGGCGGCGTTCGCCGAGATCGCGCACCTCACCGTCGGCGACTTTCGCGAATTCCTGCTTGTCGCGACCAGCGAGACGCTTGCGCGGATCGCGCCCGGGATCACGCCGGAGATGGCGGCGGCGGTCTCGAAGATCTCGCGCAATCAGGACCTGATCCTGATCGCCCGGAAGTGCCGGGTGGTGACCCGGTTCCGCAACACCATCGGCCTGCCCGGCACGATGGCCGTGCGGCTGCAACCGAACCACCCGACCGACGATCCCGCCGGGATCACGGCGGCGATCCTCGACGGGTTGTCCTACGGCTGCGGCGACGCGGTGATCGGCATCAACCCGGCCTCGGACTCGGTGGCCGCGCTGGGCAAGCTCCTCCACCTCCTCGACGCGATCATCCAGCGCCATGCGATCCCGACGCAGGGCTGCGTGCTGACCCACGTCACCACCACCCTCGAGGCGATGAACCGTGGGCTGCCGGTCGACCTCGTGTTCCAGTCGATCGCCGGCACGCAGGGCGCCAATGCCGGGTTCGGCGTCACGCTGGCGATCCTGAAGGAGGCGCACGAGGCGATGCTGGCGCTGAAGCGCGGGACGGTCGGCGACAACGGCATGTACTTCGAGACCGGGCAGGGCTCGGCGCTGTCCGCGAACGCCCATCACGGCATCGACCAGCAGACGCTGGAGGCGCGGGCCTACGCGGTGGCGCGCCCGTTCCGGCCGCTTCTCGTCAACACCGTCGTCGGCTTCATCGGGCCGGAATACCTCTACGACGGCAAGGAGATCATCCGCGCCGGGCTCGAGGACCACTTCTGCGGCAAGCTGATGGGCGTCCCGCTCGGCGTGGACGTCTGCTACACCAACCACGCCGAGGCCGACCAGAACGACATGGACGTGCTGCTGACGCTGCTGGGGGCGGCCGGCTGCACCTACGTGATGGGCGTGCCCGGCGCCGACGACGTGATGCTGAACTACCAATCCACCTCGTTCCACGACTCCCTCTACGTCCGCGAGGTTCTGGGCCTCAAGCGCGCCCCCGAGTTCGAGGCGTGGCTGCACGCCCTCGGGATGACGGACGATCATGGCACGCTGCTGCCCGCCGAGCCGGGATCGCCGCTGCTCGCCGACGCCTCGGGGCTCGCCGCATGAGCGAGGACGCAAAGGTCTGGGCGCGGCTCGCCGGGCTGACGCCCGCCCGGATCGGCCTCGGGCGGGCCGGGAGCGGCTTGCCGACCCGCGAGGTCTTGCGCTTCGGCCTCGCCCACGCCCAGGCCCGCGACGCCGTGCACGCGCCGATGGATGCCGATGCGATCGCACGGGCGATCGCGGCGTTGGGTTTCGCGACGCTCCGGGTCGCCTCGCGGGCGGCCGACCGCGCGACCTACCTGCGCCGGCCCGACCTCGGGCGCGCCTTGGCGGAGGAGGGCCGCCAGGCCCTCGAGCAGGCCGCCGGCGATCCAATCGATCTCGCGATCGTCGTCGCCGACGGGTTGTCGGCCCGTGCCGTGCACGAGGGCGCGGCCGGTTTCCTTGCGGCCTTCAAGCCGCATGCCGACCGGGCCGGCTGGCGGCTCGCGCCGGTGGTCGTCGCAACGCAGGCCCGCGTCGCGCTCAGCGACGCCGTCGGCAGCGCCCTCAAGGCCCGCGCGGTGGCTGTGCTGATCGGCGAGCGTCCCGGCCTGTCCTCGCCCGACAGCCTCGGGATCTACCTCACCTTCGCGCCGCGCCCCGGCCGCTCGGACGCCGAGCGCAACTGCATCTCGAACGTCCGCCCCGCCGGGCTCTCGCACCCGCTCGCCGCGTTCAAGCTCGACTGGCTCCTGACCCAGGCCTTCGCCCGCGGGCTGACCGGCGTGTCCCTGAAGGACGAGAGCGACGCCGCGCTCGCCGCGGCTCAAGAAGCGAACATGATCGACGTGTAAGCGATACCCGTCAGGCGGTTGCATCCAGCAGGCAAAGGGCAAGATCCGCCGCTTCTGCGACTTCAGCGTTCTCGGAGGTCAATAAGGCCGCCAACGCGGCTTTCGCCGATCGGTACGTTTCCTCGTCGGCGCGATCGACGCGGCCAAGCTCGAAGAAGATCAGCGTTTCGGCACGCGCTTCGTACGATCCCTTCGCGATCAGCCGAGCGGCCAAGTCAAGCGGCAGGGTGCCGCCCAGCTCGCTGAGAGCGAACAGAAGCGTTCCCGCTTCTCCGGCGACCCGTTCGTCCCGCAAGGTCGTGACGATGGGCTCGGACATCTCCGCAAGACCGCAGTCCGCCAGCGCCAACGCAGCCGTATTCCGCACGCGGCGGGATCGTGTGGACTGCAGGATCTCCGCCACGTCCCTCAAGGCGTCGGGGGAGGGCGCGTGGCCCTTCAGGTCTTCGAGCGTGGCTACCAAGGCTTCCTCATCACCGGAGCCTGCGGCATCCGCGACGGAAGACTGCCGGGGCAGAACGAGCGTGTTTGAGACCATGCGTTACGACCGCTCCTTCGGCGGATGTGAACTGGCCCAGTCCGCGTAAGTATCCTCCGCCTCCCGCCGCGTCGTCAAATCGCCGAGCCCAGCCCTCGCTTTTTCGCGGTGCCACCATCGTCGAAACTCGTCGAACCGTGGTCGGCTTCGCAAGCCGAACCAGGGATCGCGGGTGAACATCCGCCCTCCGCGCAAGGGTCGTCTTTCGTCTTCGGCCATGGCTCGCACAGATGCGTCGTCAATGCGAGCATACGCAGTGCCGACCGCTCACGTGTCCAGAACGATCACCGGCCCGCACGTCTGAATATCTGGGCGCCGAGCAAGCCAAACGCGGCTGTGGCGGGGTCGCAACACCGCGAAAGCATCCCGGGTTTGCCCCGAGACCTGCCTTCAACCGCCGCGATCCCGCCATAAACCGGGACCACCTCAGCATCCGCGGTAAACGGCTTTTCCCCCAACCGGTTACCGCTCGGTTGCGAGCGATTCCAAGAGCGTGGTCGAGCCTCCTCGCGCAACGTCGGTCGACGCTGCGGGACGGTCGTTCGCACCCTGCCGGGGATCGGCCGATGCGTAGCGGACCCGGGGGTGCGGGACAGGTCATGGACGCGCCTACGAACGACAAGTCGAAGCTGCCGAGCCGCCACGTCACGGAGGGGGCCGACCGCGCGCCGCACCGCTCGTATCTCTATGCGATGGGCCTGACCAAGCAGCAGATCCACCAGCCGCTCGTCGGCGTGGCGTCGTGCTGGAACGAGGCCGCCCCGTGCAACATCTCGCTGATGCGCCAGGCGCAGGCGGTGAAGAAGGGCGTCGCGGCCGCCCACGGCACCCCGCGCGAGTTCTGCACCATCACCGTCACCGACGGCATCGCCATGGGGCACGCCGGCATGCGCGCCTCGCTGCCGTCGCGCGAGGTCATCGCCGATTCCGTCGAGCTGACCATGCGCGGCCACGCCTACGACGCCCTGGTCGGCCTCGCCGGCTGCGACAAGTCGCTGCCGGGCATGATGATGGCGATGGTGCGTCTCAACGTGCCGTCGATCTTCATCTACGGCGGCTCGATCCTGCCGGGCTCGTTCCGCGGCCGCCCGGTCACCGTGCAGGACCTGTTCGAGGCGGTCGGCAAGGTCGCCGTCGGCGACATGAGCCTCGACGACCTCGACGAGCTCGAGCAGGTCGCCTGCCCCTCGGCCGGCGCCTGCGGCGCGCAGTTCACCGCCAACACCATGGCCACCGTTTCCGAGGCGATCGGCCTTGCGCTGCCCTACTCGGCCGGCGCGCCGGCGCCTTACGAGATCCGCGACCAGTTCTGCGCCACCGCCGGCGAGAAGGTGATGGAGCTGCTGGCCAAGAACATCCGCCCGCGCGACATCGTCACCCGCAAGTCCCTGGAGAACGCCGCCGCCGCGGTGGCGGCCTCGGGCGGCTCGACCAACGCCGCGCTCCACCTGCCGGCGATCGCGCACGAGTGCGGGATCAAGTTCGACCTGTTCGACGTCGCCGAGATCTTCCGGCGCACGCCCTACGTCGCCGACCTGAAGCCGGGCGGCCGCTACGTCGCCAAGGACATGTTCGAGGTCGGCGGCATCCCGCTCCTGATCAAGACCCTGCTCGACCACGGCTTCATCCACGGCGACTGCATGACGGTGACCGGCCGCACCATCGCCGAGAACATGGAGCACGTCCGCTGGAACCCGGACCAGGACGTGGTCCGCTCGGCCGGCAGCCCGATCACCCCGACCGGCGGCGTCGTCGGCCTCAAGGGCAACCTCGCCACCGAGGGCGCGATCGTGAAGGTCGCCGGCATGCCGCTGGACAAGCAGGTCTTCACCGGCCCGGCGCGGGTGTTCGACGGCGAGGAGGCCTGCTTCGAGGCCGTCCAGAAGCGCACCTACAAGGAGGGCGAGGTCCTGGTGATCCGCTACGAGGGCCCGAAGGGCGGCCCCGGCATGCGCGAGATGCTGTCCACCACCGCCGCGCTCTACGGCCAGGGCATGGGCGACAAGGTCGCCCTCATCACCGACGGGCGCTTCTCCGGCGCCACCCGCGGCTTCTGCGTCGGCCATGTCGGGCCCGAGGCGGCGGTGGGCGGGCCGATCGGCCTGCTGCGCGACGGCGACATGATCACGCTCGACGCGATTAAGGGCACCCTCGACGTGGCGCTCTCCGACGCCGAGCTCGACGCGCGCCGCAAGGCGTGGACGCCGCGGACCAATTCCGCGACCTCCGGCTACCTCTGGAAGTACGCGCAGACCGTCGGACCCGCCGTGAACGGCGCCGTGACCCATCCGGGCGGCGCCGAGGAGATCCAGAGCTATGCGGACGTCTAGGACCGACCGCGACCGGCTGGACCGGGCCGATCCCCGTCGGTCCCGCGGCGGGCTGAACGTGCACCTGCGCGGCCTCGCGCTCGCCGCGACGGCGGTCGCGACCCTGCTCGCCGGCACGCCGGCGACGGAGGCGCTCGACGCCAGCGTCCGCACGCCCGTGCCGGAGAAGAGCTACCGCAGCGCCAAGGACGCGCTGCGGGCCGGCGTGCGCGAGTACAATGCCGGCGACAAGGAGGGCGCGGCTCGCGCGCTCGAATACGCCGCCGACCAGGGCCACGCGCTCGCCCTGTGGAAGCTCGGCCGGATGTATGCCGAGGGCGACGGCGTCCCGCACGACGACCTGAAGGCGTTCGAGTTCTTTTCGCGGATCGCCGATTCCGGCACCGACGACGGGCCCGACGCGCAGACCTCGGCGGTGACGGCGAGCGCCTTCACCGCGCTCGGCAGCTACTTCCTCGACGGGATCAAGGGCACCTACGTGCGCCCGAACCCCGAGCGGGCCTACGACATGTTCAACTACGCGGCGTCGTATTTCGGCGACCCGAACGCGCAGTACAACCTTGCCCGCCTCTACCTCGACGGCACCGGCGTCGAGGCCGACGCGCGTCAGGCCGCGCGCTGGTTCAACCTCGCCGCCGAGAAGGGCCACCACCCGGCCCAGGCGCTCTTGGGCGACATGCTGATGAACGGCATGGGCGGCGTGCCGGTGCAGCGCGCCCGCGGCCTGATGTGGCTCTCGCTGGCCCGCGAGGGCGTCGAGGGGCGCAAGGACGCGTGGATCGTCGCGCTCTACGAGAAGAACTGGGCGGCGGCCAGCGACGAGGACCGCGCCGAGGCGCAGGCCCAGGTGCAGACGGTGGGCTCGATCAAGCGCCGCCGCTGAACCCGGGCGGGCACGACGGCCCGGCCGGCGCGACGTCATATCCTGCGACGCGAATCGAACCTGGCACGGGTTCCTCCCTCCCCCGCCGAGGGGGGAGGGAGACGCGCTGAACCGAGTCCATCAGAAACGCGGTCTATCGGACGGCGCTCAGCCCTTGCGCGCGGCCATGGCCGTGACGAAGGACGGGCGCGCCAGGATGCCGTCGACGTAGGCCGCGAGCTTCGGCCAGCGGGCGGCGTCGATCTTCGCGTCCGCGAGGTGGAAGTTGTAGAAGCCGGTCGCGATCGCGATGTCGGCGATCGAGAAGGCGTCGCCGACCAGGAACGCGCCGTCGATCCGACCCTCGAGGTGGTCGAACAGCGGCGGCAGGTCGGTGTCGAGCGACTTGGCGACCGCGGCGTCGTCGCAGGGCTTGCCCATCATGTTGGGCTTCAGCACCCGCTCGCGGAACGCCACGACCAGCGGGCCGAACAGCTCCGTGTCGCCGAACTTGTCGTACCAGACCGCGCGGCCGAGCGCCTTCGCGTCGGCCGGCATCAGCGCCGGGTCCGGGTGCTTGCGCTCGAGGTACCACAGGATCGCGGAGGAATCGGCGAGCTTGAAGCCGTCGTCGTCGATCGCCGGGATCTTGCCGAGCGGGCTCGCCGCCTGGAACGCCGCATCGGGCGCGTGGAACATGCAGGGCACGTGCTCGTAGGGCACGCCCTTCTCAGCGAGCGCCACGAGGATCTTGCGGACGTAGGGCGAATAGCCGGTGCCGTAGACGATCATGCTGGTTCTGGACCCATCGGGTTTGCGGAGGGCGTCTCGTAGCACGGATCCCGTCGGCACGGCCGCGACCGGCCCCCCCGGATGCGGTCGGACCGCTGCGGCCATTCGACGGGCCATCGGAACTTGGCCGTACGATCGGGCACTTACCCGCACGAGCCCGCACCTCCGTGGGCCGCGATTCCGCCGTCACGAGAGGATTTCCATGAAAGCGCTGTGCTGGCACGGCAAGGGCGACATCCGCTGCGACACGGTCCCCGATCCGCGGATCGAGGATGCGCGCGACATCATCATCAAGGTGACGTCCTGCGCCATCTGCGGCTCGGACCTCCACCTGATGGACGGCCAGATGCCGACCATGGAGGCGGGCGACGTGCTCGGCCACGAGTTCATGGGCGAGGTCGTCGAGGTCGGGCAGGGCTTCACCAAGTTCAGGAAGGGCGACCGCGTGGTCGTGCCGTTCAACATCAATTGCGGCGAATGCCGCCAGTGCCGGCTCGGGAACTACTCCGTCTGCCAGCGCTCGAACCGCAACGCCGCCATGGCCGCCGCCCAGTTCGGCTACACCACCGCCGGCCTGTTCGGCTACTCGCACCTCACCGGCGGCTACGGCGGCGGGCAGGCCGAGTACGTGCGCGTGCCGATGGCCGACGTCGCGCCGATGCTGGCGCCCGAGGGCGTCGACGACGAGTCGCTGCTGTTCCTCACCGACATCCTGCCGACCGGATGGCAGGGCGCCGAGCATTGCGAGATCAAGGGCGGCGAGGTCATCGCGGTCTGGGGCGCGGGCCCGGTCGGCCTGTTCGCGATCCAGTCCGCCAAGATCATGGGCGCCGAGCGCATCATCGCGATCGACACGGTGCCCGAGCGCCTGGCGCTCGCCCGCACCTACGGCGCGACCGACATCATCGACTACGCGAAGGAAGACGTGTTCGAGCGGATCAAGGAGATCAGCAAGGGCGAGGGCGCCGACGGCGTCATCGACTGCGTCGGCATGGAGGCCAGCGCCGGCCATGGCGTCGCCAGCCTCGTCAACAAGATCCAGGAGAAGCTGACCTCGACCGAGCGGCCCTACGCCCTGATGGAGGCGATCAAGGCGGTGCGCCCCTGCGGCATCGTCTCGGTGCCCGGCGTCTACGGCGGCCCGATCCCGGTCAACATGGGCATGATCGTCCAGAAGGGCCTGACCATGAAGAGCGGGCAGACCCACGTGAAGCGCTACCTGGAGACGCTGACCAAGCTGATCCAGGAGGGGAAGATCGACATGACGTCGATGATCACCCACCGCTCCACCAACCTCGCCGACGGGCCGGACCTCTACAAGACGTTCCGGGACAAGAAGGACGGTTGCGTGAAGGTCGTGTTCCACCCGAACTGACCGACGGGGCGATGCTGGCGCGGTCCGGAACGGACCGTCGCCGGCGTCGCTCGCCGCGGGGGCTCACGCCGCCCGCGCGTTCGCCGTCGGCGCGAAGTGGCCGAGGTAGCGCGTGCCGATCGCCGTCACCGGCAGCACGACGAAGACGTCGGTGGTGCCGAACTGGCGGTCGATCACCGCCCCGTCGCCGAAGGTGGCGCCGACGCGGAGATAGCCCTTGATCAGCGGCGGCAGCGCCTGCAGGGCGGCCTTCGGGTCAATCGCCTCGCGGTCGAGCCGGTCCATCGGCACGTAGCGCTCGGGAAGCGCCCGGGCCCGCCAGCCGTCGGGCGCACGGGCATGGTGGTGCAGGAAGCTCAGGGGCAGCGCGAGGCGGGCGGGATCGGTGCCGTCGAGGCTGGCGCAGCCGATCAGCGCGTCGATGCGGTGGTGCAGCACGTAGGCGTAGATGCCGGCCCAGAGCAGCTCGACCGTGCGCTTGGTGCGATAGGGCTTCAGCACGCAGGAGCGGCCGAGCTCGAGCAGGCGCTTGCCGGGATGAGCCGCGAGCAGCGGCGCGATGTCGAACTCGGAGGCCGAGTAGAAGCCGAAATGGCGCTCGGCAGCCTCGCCGCGGAGCAGGCGATAGGTGCCGACCACCTTGGGCCGCGCCTTGCGGAACGGCTTCGCGTCGGTCGCGGCGTGATCGATCACCAGGAGGTGGTCGCAGACCGCATCGTAGGCGTCGACGTCGCGCCGCGACAGCATCGCCATGCCGCTGGGGATCGCCGACATCTCCTCGTAGAACACCTGGTAGCGCAGCCGCTGCGCCCGGCGGATCTCGGACTTGCGGGTGGCGAGGCACACCTCGAGGCTGCCGATGCGGCCGAGGCTCGGGCCCAGCTCGGGGAGGGGCTTGCCCGCACCCTTGGCCTTGAAGCGGATCGGCGTGGCGCCGGGCGGGGTCAGGCTGCGGCCACCGAAGCCGGGCAGGGTGCCGTCGGCCGACTTGCGCTTCAGCTTCGCGATGGGGGACTCGACGCTGTCCCAGCCGTTGGCCCGGATCGCGTCCCAAGCGGCGGAGGCCCCACGCGTAAACTTCGCGACCATGGTCGACGCCCATTCCGGGTCGGGAGCGCGCCCCCGCGGGGCGGCCGGCTCCAGGCCCTGGAACCGGACACAATCACGAAGGCCGCACGCTTTTATGACAGGCCCGCGCCGGCGCCCGTGAGCGTCCCGCGAGCCCGAAGGCCGTCCGGTCTCAGACGAACTGGCTGAGGCCGGGGACGGAGCCGACGATCGGCCCCATCACGTCCTCGCCGGCCTTCTCGCGGCCGTAGGCGAACAGCTCCTGGCCGAGCGGCTGCATCTGGCCCATCGGCACGCCGGCCGCCATCAACTTCTGGCCGAGCGCCATCACGCCGCCGCCCATCATGCCGCCGAGCATGCCCATGAGGCCGCCGCCGCCCTCGTCGGCGTTCGAGGTCGCGACCAGGGATTCGGCGCCCGGCATCGCCGCCATCAGCTGGCTCACCTCCGTGGCGGGGCCCTCCTTCTGGAGGAACGCCAGGATGTGCCCGATCGCGGTCTGCGCCGTCGCGGCATCGAGCCCGGTGCGGTTGGTCACGCGGGCGATGAGTTCTTCCATGATCGGCAGCTCCCGAGGGTGTTTCCTCGTCCTTCGGGCTTAGGGAAGCAGAAATCAAGCAAAACGGCCGCGCATCTGGCAAAGCCGGTCTTCGGCCGGCATAACCTTCACCGGTGGTGCGAAGGGGATTGGGCGTGATGGCGGGCGACGGCAGCATCCTCGTTGGAAAAAGCATCCCGAAGACCGGCGCGCCGAAGCCCGAGGTGCTGACGCTCAAGCTCGCCAACCGGCACGGGCTGGTGGCCGGCGCGACCGGCACCGGCAAGACCGTGACGCTGCAGGTGATGGCCGAGGGCTTCTCCAATGCCGGCGTCCCGGTCTTCGCGGCGGACGTGAAGGGCGACCTCTCGGGCCTGGCGGCGGCCGGGGAATCCAAGCCCGTCTTCGTCAAGCGCGCCGAGGAACTCGGCATCGCCTACGAGCCCGACCGCTTCCCGACCGTGTTCTGGGACCTGTTCGGCGAGCAGGGCCATCCGATCCGCTGCACCGTGACCGAGATGGGGCCGCTGCTGCTGGCGCGGCTGCTCGAGCTCAACGACACGCAGGAGGGCGTCCTCAACATCGCCTTCCGCGTCGCCGACGAGAACCAGTGGCCGGTGATCGACCTGAAGGACCTGCGCGCGCTGCTGGCCTTCTGCTCGGAGAACCTCAAGACGATCTCCGGCCAGTACGGCAACGTCTCGGCGGCGTCGGTCGGCGCGATCCAGCGCCAGCTCCTGATGCTCGAGAACCAGAACGCCGACCGGTTCTTCGGCGAGCCGGCCCTCAACCTCGAGGACTTCATGCGGACCGACCGCGACGGGCGCGGCGTCGTCAACATCCTGGCCGCCGACAAGCTGATGCAGCGGCCCCGGCTCTACGCCTCGTTCCTGCTGTGGATGCTCTCCGAGCTGTTCGAGCAGCTGCCCGAGGTGGGCGACCTGGACAAGCCGAAGCTGGTGTTCTTCTTCGACGAGGCGCACCTGCTGTTCAACGATGCGCCGAAGGCGCTGCTGGACGCGGTCGAGCAGGTGGTGCGGCTGATCCGCTCGAAGGGCGTCGGCGTCTACTTCGTGACGCAGAACCCCCTCGACGTGCCCGAGACGGTGCTGGGCCAGCTCGGCAACCGGGTCCAGCACGCGCTGCGCGCCTTCACTCCCCGCGACCAGCGTGCGGTGAAGGCCGCCGCGGAGACCTTTCGGCAGAATCCCGGCTTCGACGTCGCGGAGGCGATCACCCAGCTCGGCGTCGGCGAGGCCCTGGTCAGCTTCCTGGAGCCGAAGGGCACGCCCTCGGTGGTCGAGCGCGCCCTGATCGCGCCGCCCCAGGGGCGCGTCGGCCCGCTGACGCCGGCCGAGCGCGCCGACCTGATCGCCCGGAGCCCCCTGCGCGGCAAGTACGATGCGGCGATCGACAGCGAGAGCGCCTACGAGATGCTGGCCAAGCGCAAGAATCTCGACGCCGCCCCAGCGGAAGCGGCGCAGGCTTCGGAAGGCGGCCTCGGCGGGTTCCTCGGCGGCATCATGGGCAGCGTGTTCGGCACGCCCGCCGCCAAGGGTGGCGGCAAGGGGGGCCGCAAGGCGCCGCAGAGCCTTGCCGAGCAGGTCGTGTCGAACGCGGCGCGCTCCATGGCGCGAAGCGTCGGCACCCAGGTCGGCAACGCGATCCTGCGCAACGTGCTCGGCGGGCTGACGAAGCGGTAGCAGGGAGCGGGCGCGGCGCGGGCCGCGCCGGGTCACAGGCAGGGATCGGGTGCCGCCTCGAGCCGGCCCGCCTCGATCGCGGCAAGGAAGGCCTGGTAGTCCGCCGCGTTCCGGTCGCCGTAGGCGTGCGCCCAGTCGGCCAGCGCCTCGCGCAGGTCGGCGTGGCGGTCCTTGCCGCAATAGCCGGCGATGGCCGCCGCGTCGCCGGTGCGGGCATGCGCGCGGGCGAGCAGCGCGCCGTAGGCCCAGGAGAAGTACAGCAGCGGCTGCCCGGTCATGCAGGAGACCGGGATCTCGCCCTTCATGTTCTTCATCTGCCGCACGTAGAATGGGCGGTCGGTGATCGTGGTCCAGCCGAGCAGCGGGTCGCCGACGCCCTGGAGCAGGCGCTGGCCGTAGATCACCCGCTCGCCCTCGTGGCTGGCATAGGGCTCCGGCATGCCGGGCAGGTAGGGGGCGTGGGCCGGGCGCACCGCCTCCTT
>NZ_JAKSYF010000046.1:0-317 GCF_022829745.1 Methylobacterium sp. E-016 | reverse complement strand
CATCCGCCACGTCTCCTGGTGGAGAAGGGCGGAGCGACCACGCGGCACTGCGATGCTTGTACGATGAAGGTGCGAGTGGGTGCGGCCGCTGCCCGGGCGAGCCGTCACGCCCGCTGGGACACCGGGCGGGCCCGGGTCCCGTCACGGAACCGCCGTGCGCGCCCGCCTAGGAGACCGGATGGTCCTTCTGCCCCCGCCCCCCCGCGAGCGGGTCAATTCGGCGATCAGCCTGATCGCGGCCTTCGTGCTCGGCACCCTGCACGGCGCCGACATCGTCGTGCACTCGACATCGAAGTTCCTCGGCGGCTCCGGCCAGA
>NZ_JAKSYF010000041.1:0-1914 GCF_022829745.1 Methylobacterium sp. E-016 | reverse complement strand
TACATGACCCTGGAAAGCATCGCCCCGATCGGCGAGGATCCCCTGGTCAGCCTGCCCACTCTGGCAGCCTGATCGTCCCGGCCCAAGCCGGTGATCGTGGTGGTCCTCACCGAGCTACACCACGCCAAGGGACACGACCCCATGGCACGCTGTAACGAGGCGTGCCTTTCTCGACAACATGGCGTTGCGAGTAGGGTAGTAGGTCAGTTCGAAATCCTACCGAAGTTGCCCCGGCCACAATGGGCGCGCACCCGCGTGGCATGATGCAGGCATGTCAAATGCTACGAAACGCGACCATGTGATCTCGGTTTTTCCGAGCGAGCAACAGCCAGGCTCCTATCGGTGGAGCATTATGGCTCTGTCCACCACATCGGTGACCCAGTCGCCCTACGCCTTCGCGACAGCGTTAGAAGCCACGATGTCAGCCGAATGCTGGTTGCGCGTGATCGTGGTGAGGGGCATCCGACCGCACGGGCGCTCGTGACGGCGGCGCGCGGGCGTTCCCTGGCCCTGCGCCAACCTTCCGAAGTGGTCGAGAAGCCTGGCGAGGGCATTTCGGGGGCTGTCGACGGCCGGCAGGTCCTGGTCGGCGGCCCGCGTTTCATGGAACGGCACGGCATCGGGTTTCCCGACCGGACACCGAGGGTGCGGGCGTCCGGCGTGCCCTCCGTCGGCGCGACCGTCTTCGTTGCCGTGGACGGGATCGCCGCCGGCATCCTCGGCTTCTCCGACCCCCTGCGCCAGGAAGGCGGCGAGGCCCTCGTAGCCCTGCGCGAGACCGGCATCCGCCGCATCATGCTGGCCACCGGCGACCGGAAGGACGTCGCCGAGGCCATAGTGGCTGGGTTGACCGCACCGCACCCGCACCATCTTGGCCTGAAGGACGGTCGGGCGCTCCGCATCGGCCCGTCCGCATACCGAGGATACGTGCGTCAGGACGGTTACGAGCGCCGGATCCAGGATGTCCGCGACCTCATCGCCGAGGCCGGGGGGATGGGCTTCTGCGGGGTGGAGGCCCTGGCGATCCTGAAGCGGGTCGGCCTGGAGGAAGCGGCATTTCCCGGCCCGGACGACGAGCTCAATAATATGGAGCAGGCCGTCATCGAGCTCCGTCGTGTGATGGACGGTCTCCGCGACGACTGGCCCTTGGCGCCGGGCGAGAAGCCGGGTCGACCGTACGTCTCGGAGCGGGCCTGGGGCCTTCGGCACGCCAGCCTGTGCGGGTGGGCGGCGCGCCTCGCGATCGTCGGCAACCCGGCATACGCCGACTCCCCGCTGCTGGCCGAGGCGATCGAGCTGCGGGCGGAGCTCCTGCAGCGGTCCGAAGTCGCCGGGCGCAAGGCCAGGGGCGACCGGTGATGGACGGTCCGCCTATCGACTATCCCGCGGACACGGCGGCCGAGGTCATCGCGGCCGCGGTCGTGGTCCGGCTGCACCTGATCGAATTCGTCTCCTCCGTAAGCCTGGGGCGACTGGCTGACCGCGTCAGGGATGTGGCCCGGCGTGGCGTCGAGGTCCATGCCCGATATGGGGCGCCGCTGCCGACGATGGTGGACTTGGAGGCGGCCGCACACCCGACGCAGGAGATCTCCGCGACTGGGAATACCGGCGCGCCATGCAGGCGTGGCAGCGCGATCTGGCCCATGCGGCGGTGAAGGCCGGCATCGACGTCGGACCGCAGCCCGACTACGGCACCCCGTCGCCCCTTGCCGTGCTCAAAAACGTGCACGCTCAAAATCCGCCTGCACACGCATAGGCTTACCGGGGGGGCGTGGTAACTGGGGCAGATCACCGGGCGGTGGCGTTTTGCGGTTTGGCTCGGGCGTGATTCAACATGCGGCATGGCGCTGCCGGATCCCGATGGTTTGGATGCCCTTTCGCTGAGCGAGCTTCGCGGGCTTGTCGTGGGCCTGA